>NZ_JAQT01000033.1:0-218015 GCF_000524295.1 Shuttleworthella sp. MSX8B | reverse complement strand
TCAATGTACACGACCATCGAGTGGAACTCAATGGTACATGACCATTGAGCGAAGCTCAATGATACACGACCATTGAGTGGAACTCAATAGCATATGACCATTGAGCGAAGCTCAATGGTACATGACCATTGAGCAAAGCTCAATGATACACGACAATTGAGTGGGACTCAATTGTACATGACCATCGAGGTATCCTCAATGGTACACGACCATCGAGTGGAACTCGATAGTACATGACCATTGAGCGAAGCTCAATGGTATGGAGAAGATCAGTTTATGGAAGAAGCAAGTGTTGCGAGAGTGGCAGAGCTGGTCCTTAATACGATCAACCGGGACTTTCCGCAGTTTTTCGGGTCTGACCCCAAAAGCCAAATGGAGGGATTGCCGAGTGCCGGACAGGAGACAGGCCAGACCGGTTTTTTGATTCCGGTAGGCGTTTCTGCCCGCCATGTGCATCTGACACAGGAGGATGTAGAGACCCTCTTCGGCCCCGGCTATCAGCTCACTAAAAAGAAGGAACTCATGGGCGGGCAGTTCGCCTCCAACGAGACGGTGACCATTGTCGGACTCAAGCTCAGGGCCATTGAAAATGTCCGGATCTTAGGACCGGTTCGGCGGAAGTCTCAGGTGGAGATTTCGGCGACAGACGCGATCCGCCTTGGGGTCAAGGCGCCTCTTCGGGAGTCAGGAGATATCGCGGGCAGCGCTCCGATTGCCCTGGTTGGACCGGCGGGGGCTCTCTTTCTCAAAGAGGGCTGCATCGTGGCGGCCAGACATATTCACATGTCCCCGGCGGACGCCAGAAGTGCCGGCGTGAAGGACGGAGATTATGTACGCGTCCGGGCGGATAATGAGAGAGGAACCATTTTTGACCATGTCAAGGTCAGGGTGGATGATTCCTTTACCCTGGAGATGCATATTGATACGGATGAGGCCAACGGCGCCGGACTGCGCCAGGGAGACTGTGTCCGCATGCTGAAAGGGGGAGGACAATGATTGTTGGGAAAGTAGTCGGGAGCGTTATCTCCACGCGAAAGAGCAGTAAGCTGGTGGGGAATAAGTTCATGATTATCGAAGCCTGCGCGGATATGCAGAAAGAGTCCTGCCGGCTGGTGGCCATTGACCCCATCGGAGCAGGGATTGGAGAGTATGTCCTGGTGGCGACGGGAAGCGCTGCCAGGATTGGAAGCGGTATGGATTTAGCCCCAATTGATGCGGCGATTGTCGGAATTATTGATGACCCATCCGAATTATGATAAGGGAGAGCGCCGAGAGCGGTGAGAGAGCATGGATTGTAAGACACTGAGAGACAAATTACAGCAGGCCGGCATTGCAGGGGCCGGCGGGGCCGGTTTTCCGACTTACGCCAAGCTGGACGAGCGGGCGGATACCATCCTGCTCAACTGTGCGGAATGCGAACCGTTGCTCTCCTTACATCGGCAGCTGCTGGCACTTCACACAGAGGAAATTCTGTCCGCCTTCGAACAGGTGGCCTGCACCGTCGGGGCAGAGAGGGCCATTGTCTGCGTTAAGAAGGAGTATAGGGCCGCGATCCAGGCGGTTGAGCATGGCTTGGAATCAGGACTTTATCCCCATGTCAGCCTCCATCTGCTTCAGGGGGTCTATCCCATGGGAGATGAGGTGGTCTTGGTCTATGAGGCGACCGGGCGGGTGATCCGTCCCGGCGGACTGCCCATAGAAGAGGGGGTCATCGTCTTCAATGTAGAGACCATGTACAATGTCAGTCGGGCCCTGACCCAGGAGGCTCCGGTGACCAAAAAGCTGGTCACGATGATCGGGGAGCTCAAAGAACCGAAGACCCTTTTCCTTCCCCTTGGCACTTCGCTCGAGGAGGCGATTGCCCTGGCAGGCGGTCCTTTGATTCAGGACTACGCCATACTTGTGGGCGGCCCCATGATGGGCAGAGAGGGAAGGAAAACAGATCCTGTCACCCGGACGACCAACGCGGTTTTGGTCCTGCCATCAGATCACGGGCTGATTCAGCGGATGCGGGCCAAAATCAGCGTTGACCTCCAGCGGGCGGCTTCCATCTGCTGCCAGTGTCGCGCCTGTACCGACCTGTGTCCGAGAAATGCCCTGGGACATCCGATTGAACCCCACAAGTTTATGCGCAGCGCGGCCAACCGGGATTTCAGTGACCCGCAGGTTTTTTTAGACACATTTTTCTGTTCCTCCTGCGGGACCTGTGAGTTATACGCGTGTCCGCAGAGCCTTTCGCCGCGCACCCTGATTACCGCGTACAAGAACGGGCTGAGGAAGGCGGGCGTCAAGGCGCCGGCGGATCCACAGTTTGCCCCGGTCAGTCAGGCGAGAGAATACCGAAAGGTTCCGGAGGCCAGACTAAAGGCCAGACTGGGGCTGAGCACCTATGACAGGCCGGCCCCTCTTTGCCCGGAGTCCTGTCAGCCGAAGAAGGTCAGGGTCTTTTTGAGCCAGCACATCGGAGCGCCTGCGCTCGCTGCCGTCGAAGAGGGGGCGCTGGTAAAGGAAGGTCAGACGATCGGCCGGGCGGCAGGGGGGCTTTCCCTTCCCGTCCACGCGTCCATTGGGGGGAGAGTTTCTCATATTACGGAGAAATGGATTGAAATCACAGCAGACTGATAAACAGAAGTGGCCGCGAAGACCATATTTGTTTGAATGTGAACGCGGTTATAAATCGAAGAGGATATTCGGGAGACAGATACTATGTCCAGGGCAATTGGGTTAGTGGAATTTAAGACGACGCCGAGTGGCATCCGGGCGGCCGACATCATGGTTAAGACAGCGAAGGTAGACCTCCTGGAAGCGCAGACGGTCTGTCCGGGCAAGTATATCGCCTTGATCGCCGGGGATTTGAGCGCGGTTGACGCCGCTGTTAAAGCTGCCATCGCCTCGTCAAGCGAGCACTACATTGACAGCTTTGTCTTAGGCAATCCTCACGAGAGTATTTTTCCTGCCCTCTACGGGACTTCTACAGTTGAGAATGTCCGGGCCCTCGGCATTTTGGAGACCTATGATGTCGCCTCCATTATTGTGGCTGCCGATCTGGCGGCCAAGACGGCGATTGTGGACCTGGTTGAGGTCCGCATTGCCAAGGGCATGTGCGGGAAGTCCTTTTTTGTCCTGACAGGAGAGATCGCGGCTGTCGAGGCCGCCGTGGCCAGAGCCAAAGAGGAGGTGGCCGAGTCAGGCATGTTCCTGGATTCCACAGTGATTGCAAATCCGGACCGGCAGATCTGTGACTCAATCCTCTGAGCAAATCACAATCATGAAGGAGTAAATCCATGCTTGCAATGGAGAGAAGAAATCTCATCCTGGAAAAACTGCAGGAGGAGAAGAAAGTTGTGGTGAATGCCCTTGCCAGGCAGTTTGACGTCTCTGAGGAGACCATCCGGCGCGATCTGGACAAGCTGGAACAGGATGGGGTCTGTACCAAGAGCTACGGAGGGGCGGTTTTCAATGAAAACACAACCATTGATATGCCCTTCAATGTCCGCACGAAAAATCACGTCCAGGGGAAACAGAAAATTGCAGCCCTGGTGGCGGGGATGATTGAGGAGGGAGACCACATCATTCTAGATGCCAGTTCCACCGCGGTTTTCATTGCCAAGGAGATCAAGGAGAAGGAACATCTGACCGTGATCACCAACTCCATTGAGATCATGATCGAGCTGTCGAATGTCTCGGGATGGGATGTCATCTCATCCGGCGGCAGATTAAAGCCGGGCGACCTGGCCCTGATCGGCCCAAGGGCTCTTGGCGGCCTGTCCGCGTTTAATGTGGAGAAAGCCTTCTTCTCCTGCAAGGGAGTTGACGCAGAGCGGGGGCTGACAGACAGTGATGACCAGCTGACACAGACCAAGCAGGTGCTGATGAAGTCGGCACAGAAGAAGGTCGTGACAGTGGATTCCTCGAAGTTTGAGCGGGTGGCCTTCGCTAAGATTTGTGACATCAGAGATGTCGATGTGATCGTGACAGATCAGAAACCATCAGAATCCTGGCTCTCTTTTTTGAAGAGAAATCATGTGGAGTGTCTCTATCCGCAGGAAAAGTAGCTCAGGAAAAGCAGCGATAGAAAAGCGACGATAGAGAAATACTGAAAGAGAAATACTGAAAGAGAAGTACTGAAAGAGAAGTACTGAAAGAGAAGTACTGAAAGAGAAGTACTGGTAGAAAGTACTGATAGAGAAGGGTGGTTTCATCACAGAGGAGAAAGGAGGCACAGATGGCAAAGACGAAGGAAAACAAGGAGATAGACAGCCTGACTGCAAAGACAGCGGAGAAACTTTTGCAGGGGACAGGAGCTGAAAAGAAAGAGACGAAGAGAGAAGCTTCCAAAGCGGAAGCTGTGAAGAAAAAGGCGGTTTCGGAGAAAAAGGAAGCCGCGAAGAAAAAGATGGAATCAGAGTCAAAAGCGGTCGCAAAGAAAAAGACGGTCTCAGAGACAAAAGTGACAGCGAAAAAAAAGACGGCGCCAAAGACAAAAGCATCCGCGAAGAAAAAGGAAGCTCCAAGGAAAAAAGAGAATTCAAAGAGAAAGGAAGCTTCCGGGACTCCTGTCAAAAGCGGGGTAATTGTCGGGGGAACAAAGGTGGAATCTCATCTGATCTGCCAGATTCCGACCTATCTCCTATGACTGCTCCTGAGGCTTTTGCGGGAAATTAGGATCATTTCAGACAAAAAAACGAAAAATTATTTTAAAAAGCACTTGAATCAAAGAGGGAATAAGGTATAATCATCATATGAGCGAAACGCTTCGCGATAAAGGACGAAACGTTTTATGCTGTTCGTATCATTCGCTTTTCGATGGGGGTATCGAAGAGGAGGGGAAATGACAAACAGATACTATTTGGCAGTCGACATCGGCGCTTCGAGCGGTCGGCATATTCTCTTCTCCAAGGAGAATGGGAGGATCCGGATGTCCGAGATCTACCGTTTTGAGAACGGGATGAAGAAAAAGGACGGACACCGGATCTGGGATGTCGAGCACTTGTCGAGGGAAATCGTCGCCGGCATGAAGAAGGCGGGAGAGATGGGCAAGATTCCCGTCTCTGTCGCGGTCGATACCTGGGGGGTTGATTACGTCCTTTTAGATGAGGACGACCATATTCTGGGAGATGTCTACGGTTACAGGGATAAGAGAACCGAGGGGATGGACACTCTTTTGAGCGAGAAGATTGACAGCCGGGAGCTCTACGAGATTACGGGAATTCAGGAGCAGTCTTACAACACGATCTACCAGCTTCTGGCGGATCAGGTCATGCGTCTGGACCTCTTAGAGAGGGCGCGAACATTTCTGAGCATGCCGGACTATTTCGGATTCTATTTGACCGGCAGGAAAGCCAATGAATATACAGAGTGCACAACAAGCGGACTGGTCGACGCCGAGAGCGGGAACTGGAACCGGGAACTGATCCGCAGGCTGGGATTGCCTCAGGAGATCTTTCTGGATCTTCTGCCCGCGGGATCTGTCCTGGGACAGCTCCGGCCGGAGATCGCCGCGGAAGTCGGATATGACTGCTCATTTATCGCCTGCGCCTCACACGATACGGCGTCTGCCGTGATGTCCATGCCCGATCCGAGCGGCAAGGGACTCTATATCAGCAGCGGGACCTGGTCCCTCATGGGAGTGGAGAGCGAGAAGGCGGTGACAGACGAAGAAGCCCACGCCGGCGGTTTCACCAATGAGGGCGGCTACGGCGGCAAGATTACTTTACTCAAGAATATTATGGGACTCTGGATGATCCAGTCTCTGCGTCATGAGCTTGACGACAGATATTCTTTTGCGGAGCTTGCAAAGCTGGGCCAGGAGGAGAGCGATTTCCCTGCCCTGGTCGATGTCAATGACAATCGTTTTCTGGCCCCTGACTCCATGATCGGCGCGATTCAGGATGCCTGCCGCCAGAAGGGGATGCCGGTGCCGGAGAGTCCGGGACAGCTGTCCGCTGTGATCTGCCGGTCCCTGGCCAGATGCTATGCAGATACGGCTAAGAAGCTGATGGACCTGACCGGCCAGAAGTTTGACAGTATCAACATTCTCGGGGGCGGAGGACAGAATACCTTCCTGAACCGTCTGACGGTGGAGGAATCCGGTCTGGCTGTCAACGCGGGGCCCTCCGAGGCCACTTCCGTTGGCAACGCCATCGCTCAGATGATCTGCGCCGGGGAATTCGAGGATCTGGCTCAGGCCAGGGCCTGTGTGAGAGAATCCTTTGCGGTTGAGACATTTTCCTGAGAGAAAATGCAGCAGAGCAGTTGGTTACAGATTTTAAATTTTAATATCAGAGAGGAGAAGGAGGAAGAAATGGCGGATCAGAGAAAGCTCGTTGGGGGACATCCGGTAATTGGAATCAGGCCGGTAATCGATGGCCGAAAGGGACCCCTTGATGTCAGAGGAGCTCTGGAAGAACAGACCATGTCCATGGCAAAGAGAGCTAAGAAGCTCTTTGAGGATAAGCTCTTCTACGCGGACGGAAGCAAGGTTAAGGTTGTGATTTCGGATTGTACCATCGGCCGCGTGAGAGAGAGCGCTCTCTGTGCGGAGCAGTTTAAGAGAGAAGGGGTGGATATCACCTTGACCGTGACACCCTGCTGGTGCTATGGGTCTGAGACCATGGATATGGATCCCAACACCATCAAGGGTGTCTGGGGACTGAACGCGACGGAGCGCCCGGGGGCTGTCTATCTGGCCTCTGTTCTCGCGACACACGCGCAGAAGGGCCTTCCCGCTTTTGGCATCTATGGCAGAGATGTGCAGGACGCGGATGACGAGAACATCCCCGTGGATGTAGAGGAAATGCTTCTTCGCTTCGGCAGGGCTTCTATTGCGGCGGCTTCCTTAAGAGGCCTGTCCTATCTGCAGATCGGATCCGTCACGATGGGAATCGGCGGCTCCATTATGGATCAGGACTTCCTGGAGAGCTATCTTGGCATGCGGGTCGAGTCGGTCGATGAGGTCGAGGTTCTTCGCCGGATGGACGAGGGAATCTATGATCACGAGGAGTTCGAGCGCGCCCTGGCATGGACGAAGGCCAACTGCAAGGAAGGCTTTGACAAAAACCCGGATTGGATTCAAAAGGATCGCAAGACCAAGGACGAGCAGTGGGAATTCACGGTCAAGATGTATCTGATTATCAAGGACCTGATGCGGGGCAACGAGAAGCTGGCAGACAAGTTCCCGGAGGAGGCTCTGGGGCACAACGCGATCTGCGGCGGCTTCCAGGGACAGAGACAGTGGACCGACCACTGGCCTAACTGCGACTATCCTGAGGCCTTCCTGTCCACATCTTTCGATTATGACGGCAAGAGAGAGCCCTATATCTTAGCGACCGAGAACGATATCTTAAACGGACTGTGCATGCTCTTTGAGAAGCAGCTGACCGGACGCTCAGCCATGTTCTCCGATGTCAGAACCTATTGGAGCGGCGACGCTGTCAAGAGAGTGACCGGTTACGAGATTGAGGGACACGCCAGGGAGGCCGACGGCTTCCTGCACCTGATCAATTCCGGCGCCTCCGCCCTGGATTTCTCCGGCGTATGTACCGGAGCGGACGGCAAGCCCGAGATCAAGAAGTGGTGGGAGATTACGGAGGAGGATCAGAAGAAGATCCTTGAGGCGACTACCTGGAATCCCGCGGACAACGGTTATTTCAGAGGCGGCGGCTATTCATCCCGTTTCTTAACCGCCACAGAAATGCCTGTCACCATGCTTCGTCTGAATCTGGTCAAGGGACTTGGCCCCTTCCTGCAGATTGCAGAGGGCTGGACCGTAGCCCTTCCTGATCAGGTCAATGAAATCCTCTGGAAGAGGACAGATTACACCTGGCCCTGCACCTGGTTCGCACCCCGTGTTGATCACGTTCCCGGCTCTGCCTTCTGCACTGCCTATGATGTGATGAAGAACTGGGGAGCCAATCACGGTTCAACGGTATATGGCCACGTGGGCGCGGATCTGATCACCATGGCATCCATTCTTCGTATTCCGGTTGCCATGCACAACATTCCCTCCGAGAAGATCTATCGCCCCGCGGTCTGGAATGCGTTCGGCACCGAGGACAAGGAGGGGGCTGACTTCAGAGCCTGCAACGCCTTCGGACCTCTCTATAAGAAGTACAGATAAGGGGGAGATATGCTGAAAGGAATTCCAAAGATTCTGTCTCCGGAACTCTTAAAAACCCTCTGCGAGATGGGACACAGCGATGTGCTGGTCATTGGGGACGGGAATTATCCCATTCCCAGTGTAAAGGGAGAGAATACAGTTGTGATCCGGATGGACGGACACGGCGTCAGCGAGGTTTTAGACGCGATACTGGAGGTCTTCCCCTTAGATCCCTATGTGGAACATCCAGTCAATCTCATGGAGCTTATGCCCCAGGATCAGGGGAAGATCAAGACTCCCATCTGGGAGGAATACAAAGAGATTGTCGCCAGACACGACGAGCGGGGGGCGGATGCCATCGGGCAGATCGAGCGCTTTGCCTTCTATGAGGAGACGAAGAAACGCGCCTATTGCCTGATCGCGACGAGTGAGTCCGCTGTTTACGCCAACGTCATGTTGCAGAAGGGAATCGTTTGATTCGGGAGTATGGGAGGTATTTGTTTTGGAAAAAATTAAGGGGAATCCGGTTGTCAGAAAAATCGGATTAAACAGGATCATTCTTCTCGGCGTTCTGGTGCTGATGTTTCTCGCCTGCTGCCTTGGAATCGACGGATTTGCCGCAGCGGGGAAGGAACACCTTCTGAACACCCTGAACTATGTGTATTTTCTGGGTTTTCTCTCTCTGGGAGTTACCTTTGTCATCGCGACGGGCGGCATTGATTTCTCGATCGGACCGGTCATGTTCTGCTGCGCGCTGGTAGCCGGCTATTGCCTGAATTCCTACGGATTTCCGCTGGTGATCTGTATTGTTTTGGCAGTCATCATCGGGCTGATCTTCGGGGCCTTTAACGGTTGGCTGGTGGCTTACCAGTCGGTGCCCGCTTTTATCGTATCCATGGCGTCTATGAATATCGCCAAGGGAATTGCCGCTGTCTTCACCAAGACCCAGTCGCAGAGCTGGCCACTGTCCACAGATCCGGTCAACGGCTGGTTTAGAAACCTGATTTCCTATAAGGGTTTTCCGGTCGGTCTGGTTGTCTTTTTACTGGTGGCAGCGCTCTGCAGCTGCATTCTCTATAACACCAAGGCGGGCAGATATATTCTCTGCCTGGGGAGCAACCGCGAGGCGGTGCGCCTGTCCGGCGTTGACATCAAGCGCTGGGAGATGCTTGCCTATGTCATCTGCGGATTGCTGGTAGGTCTTGCTTCCGTCTACTTCGTCGCCTGCTATACAACAGTACAGCCCGGCTATGGAGACCAGTACAACAACGAAGCCATTGCCGGCTGCGTCATGGGAGGAACTTCCATGGTCGGCGGTCTGGCGTCCATTCTTGGAACTGTGATCGGTGTCTCTATTATCTCCATGCTTCAGGAGGGCCTCCTGGCACTGGGCCTGGGCAAGGATATTCAGTTGATTATCACCGGTATCATCGTTATCGTTGCGGTCTACATTGATGTTACGGCCAGACGCAAGAAGAATTGACTGGGGGGAATATGGGAGAAGTAATTCTGACAATGAAGGGAATCGACAAGAGCTTTCCCGGCGTTCACTGCCTGGATCATGTCGATTTCGAAGTAAAACGCGGTGAAGTTCACGCCCTGATGGGGGAGAACGGAGCCGGCAAGTCCACCCTGATGAAGGTCTTGACGGGAATCTACAAGATGGATTCCGGCAGCATTACCTACGAGGGAAAAGAGGTAGAATTCCGCAGTACCCGCGAGGCACAGGAAGCAGGAGTCATCATCGTCCACCAGGAGCTCAACATGGTGGGGGATCTGACCGTCGCTCAGAATATCTTCATCGGCAGAGAGCCCAGGAAGGGAATAAGGATTGACGATAAGAAGATGATCGAGGACGCGGCAAAGATCTTTGAGAGGATGCACATTGACATTGATCCGAAAGCCAAGATGAGCACCCTGACGGTCGGCAAACAGCAGATGTGTGAGATCGCCAAGGCCATTTCGCACGACGCAAAGCTGATCATCTTCGATGAGCCCTCCGCCGCTCTGACCGAGAAGGAAATCGAGGATCTCTTCACCATTATCCGGGACCTGCGGGAACAGGATTTGGGAATCGTCTATATTTCCCACCGCATGGACGAGATCAAGGTGATCACCGACCGTGTTTCCGTCATGCGAGACGGCAAATATATCGGGACTTTGATCACCAAGGATTCCAGCAAGGAAGACATCATCAATATGATGGTAGGCCGCGTCATCTATGAGGAGCCCAAGACCAAGAGCGCTGTTGCGGCGGATGCCCCGGTCGTTCTCAAGGTCGAGGGACTCAACGCCGGCAAGATGGTACAGGACGTCAGCTTTGAGCTTAAGAAGGGAGAGATCCTCGGATTCTCAGGCCTGATGGGAGCCGGAAGAACGGAGACGGCAAGAGCCATCTTCGGAGCGGATCCCAAGACCAGCGGCAAGATCTCTATCGCGGACGAGTCCGGCCAGCTGAAAGAGGTGACCATTCATTCTCCGCAGGATGCGGTTAAGGCCGGTATCGGCTACCTGTCCGAGGACAGAAAGCGCTATGGAGTTGTGACCCAGAAGACGGTTGCCGAGAATACGACACTGGCCTGTCTGGACAAATACGTCGATCATTTCTTTATCAATAAGAGCAAGGAAATCAAGGACACGAACGCCTTCATCGAGAAGCTGGCCACCAAGACGCCGAGCCCCAATCAGCTTGTCGTCAACCTGTCCGGAGGAAATCAGCAGAAGGTAGTTATTCAGAAATGGCTGGACAGGGACAGTGAGATCCTGATTTTTGACGAGCCGACCAGAGGAATTGATGTCGGAGCCAAGAACGAGATCTACAAGCTGATGACCCTTTTGGCCGAGTCCGGAAAATCGATCATCATGATCTCCTCCGAGATGACAGAGATTCTTCGTATGAGTGACAGGGTCATTGTCATGTGCGAGGGCAAGGTCACCGGTCAGGTAATGATTGAGGACGCAACGCAGGAGAAGATCATGAATCTTGCGACCAGAGATATCGATTGAGGGGGGCAGCATGAAAGAATTACAGAAGAAGAAACTCTTAAGCGATCAGAGATTTGTGGCATTCCTTGTCGCTATGGCTCTGGTAGTGATCTACATGATCTTCAGCCCCGGATTCCGCCACTACTCCTCTTTTGTGAGTATGATGGATTTCTCCTACTACGATATCCTGATGGCCATCGGCGTCACCTTTCCTCTGATTACAGCGGGCGTTGACCTCTCCATCGGAACGGGTATGGTCTGCTACGCTCTGGTGGCAGGAACTCTGATTCGAAACTATGATCTTCCGGTTGGAATCGCCATGCTGATCTGTATCGTCATGGGTGTTCTGATGGGCCTGATCAACGGAATCTTGGTTGGCGTTATGAACCTGGCGCCCTTTATCGCGACCCTGTCGACCTGCATGATCACCAGAGGAATCGGATCCATGTGCAAGGCGACTCCCTGGCCGACGGTAACGCAGCCGGGCGGCTGGTTTCACTCCATCTTCAAGCTGACCTTCGGAAGCGGCAGAAGCGCTCTGCGCCTTCCCATCGGCCTTGTCATTATGATCGCCCTGGTCATCCTGATGGAGTTCATCTTAAACCACACCAGGATGGGACGTTATACCATCGCCATCGGATCTAATAAGGAGGCGACGGCCCTGTCCGGCGTCAACGTCAGATTCTATCATGTGATGTCCTATGTCATCTGCGGTCTCTTCACAGGTCTTGCCGCGATCGCCTATGCGGCGGTAACACCGACCGTACAGCCGGGGACAGGAGCCGGACTGGAGATGGATGCCATCGGCGGCGTCTTCGTCGGCGGCGTCTGCGCAACCGGCGGCTATGGATCCATTATTGGTACCTTCATCGGTGTTATGGTCATTATGCTTCTGAAGACAGGACTTCCCTATGTCGGACTTCAGTCCAACTGGCAGCAGATCATCACGGGAGCAGTTCTGATTGTGGCTGTCCTCATTGACATCAAGAGAAATAAAGGGAAAAAGGACGAGTAAATTCAGGTTACGCGCTTGGGATCGGATGAACCCGGTCCCGGGCAAATAATATTCATTCTTTCAAAATACAAAGGAGGGTTAAAAGAATGAAAAAGAAACTAGTTGCAACAATATTAGCGATGGCACTCTGCGTGACTTCTCTCTACGGCTGCGGTTCGGGAGGTAAGAAGGAGGAGAGCAAGGGTTCGGATAAGAAGACGGAATCCTCAGCCAACAATAACGCGGGAGGAAGCAATGATCTTCCGGAGCAGTTCAAGGGCCTTAAGGCAGACAAGGCTTACAGCTTCCCCATGCTGGTAAAGTCTTTCCAGTCTACTTACTGGGGCGCTGCTCAGAAGGGAATGCAGAAGGCCGCCAAGGAGCTCGGCGTTGAGGTTAAGCCTCAGGGACCGAACACCGAGTCAGACATCGCCGATCAGATCAACATGCTTGAGTCAGCCATTGCGGCTAAACCGGCAGGAATCGGAATCGCAGCCTGCGACTCCAGCTCTGTACTGGATTCCTTTAAGAAGGCAGCTGAGGCCAAGATTCCTCTGGTCTGCTTTGACACAGGGGTTGCTGATGCACCCAAGGGATCTGTTGCCTGCACGATCGCAACGGATAACAGACAGGCCGGATCCGTTGCCGCAGACCATATGTATGAGGTGCTGAAGGATAAGATCAAAAAGGCTGACAAGCCTGTCCGCATCGGTGAGATCAACCAGGATGCCACCGCTGCCAATATCGAGGAGCGCGGCCTTGGTTTCGTTGACCGCATGATTGAGCTGATCCACAAGGACGGCAAGACCGTATCCGTTACCGGTAACGAGTTCTATGTAAACCATGCCAAGGGCGCAGACAAGGGCGATACCAATGTGGTTATTGAAGTTCGCGTTCCCGCGCAGACCACTGTTGAGCTCTGCTCCAACGAGGCTCAGGCTATCCTCTCCAAGAAGGATACCATCGGTGTCTTCGGCTCCAACCAGGTTTCCGCAGAGGGACTTCTGGCAGCCAATACCAACCTGAATGTACTGGGTTCCAACGCTGACAAGGGTGATGTCATCGGTATCGGCTTCGACGCCGGCTCTACCATCAAGGCAGCAGTCAAGGACGGCGTTATGCTCGGCGCAGTTACCCAGTCTCCTCTGATGATGGGTTATTATGCCGTATATGCTCTGACCGCAGCTGCGAATGGCAAGACCGATCTCAAGGATGTCGCAACGGCAGGTTACTGGTATGATTCCAGCAACATGACTGATGAGAGCATCGCTCCCAACCTTTACGACTGATGTTTTCATCTGTTACCATGATAGCGGGAGACTCCTCGGAGTCTCCTGCTCTGATATAGGCGTCAGAAGATGGCGCTTATATCAGAGCAGAAGCAGGAAGCACCCGTATCAATGTGAGGGGAAAGAGCTATGAATTACGAATATCCGCAGGTCTTTGACAGCTATTATCAGGAGACTGACCCGGATCAAAGAGAGAAGATATTCTCTGGGCTAAAGGAGCAGACAGACCGGGAAGAGACATTTGCCAGGGCCGCGAGAGAACTGTTTGACAGAAGACATACGGATCCTAAGAGGAAGGGACAGAGGGTAGATACCTTCCTCTGGAATATGATCAACCTTGTGATTGTGGCCAAGAGCGCCCGCGTTTTCGCCCGACGGAGCCGCAGGGAGACCCTGGAGGCACTGGCCTCTATGGAGGGTCAGACAAGAGAAACCTATGGGGAAGAGGGGACGGCTGCTCTCTACTGGGAGTATCGAAATGCGGCCAGACGCTACTTCGCGACAACGGCCAGTAAAGGATACGGCAGAAAGGTTTTTGGCATTATCGCGGCCAATGAGGAAGACCGCAAGAAACGCAGCTGCGCGGATGCCTATGAGATGTCGATCGGACTGGCGCGGCGGCTGGCTTTGGATGAAGAGATGGCCCTGTTTTCTGACGCGGTGAGAGATGAGTATTCCTGCTATGACGCGGCAGCTGCTGAGCGCCTTGAGGACTACGCCGCTTCGCGAAAGGACAAGGATCTCAAGCGAAAGAGTTGAGAGACAATGTCTTAGGATTGTCAGAATTAGTCGAAAAGCCGACCCGGGGGGCCTGTGTTAGAATGAGCGCATTCTCATTTCAGCAGTAGAAAGTGATTGACTTATGTCAGCGACCATTAAGGATATCCGAAAGAAAACAGGTCTTTCTTTGGCTACGATTTCCAAATATCTCAACGGGGGCAATGTCCTCCCCGAGAATCGGGAGAAAATCGGCGGAGCCATCAAGGAACTTCACTATCATGTCAATGACATGGCCAGGAGCCTTGTCACATCGCAAACCCGGTCAGTCGGTATGGTTGTCCCCAGTATGGTCAGCCCCTTCCATGGAAGCCTGATCCGCTATATCGAATCTGAGCTCAAGCAGGCTGGCTACTCTCTGATGGTCTGTGACTCGATGGATGACGCAGAGCAGGAGAGGGACAATATTGAGTTTTTGAGCCGCAAAAATGTCGACGGGCTGGTACTGATCCCCACAGGCAGAAAAATTCAGGATATTCTTGATCTGGTTCCCGGAAGGGTTCCGATTATCACACTGGACGTCAAGTGGTCGGGTATATCCGGCGTCACGATTGACAATGTCAGAGCCGGTTATGAGGCGACTTCTTATCTGACGGAGCGGGGTCATCGCAGAATCGGAATTATCTATATTGGAAAACAGTGCACGGGCAGGCAGCGCCTGAAGGGATACTGCAAGGCCCTTGCAAAGAGAGGAATTCAAAGGGAAGAAGTCCTGGAAATGGCAACGGATGGAACAGTAGACGGGGCCTATGAGGCCATGAACCAGCTTCTGTCCCTTGACCGCCGGCCGACAGCGGTCTTCACCTGCAATCACGACATGAATATCGGCGCGGTCATGGCAATGAATGACGCCGGATTCCGCTATCCGACCGACCTCTCGATCATTGGATTTGACGATTTGCTTATTCCCAGCATTCTCAACCCCCGTCTGACGGTTCTGGAACAGCCCATGGAGGAGATGGGCAATGCCGCGGCAAGAATCATTTTGGAGCATATGCGGCACACAGATCCCGCGGACCGAAAGGCAGAACAGCATGTATACCGGGCAATTCTGCACGAGGGGAAGTCTGTGGAGAGGATCGATCCAGAAGAGGCAGAGAAAAACTCCTGACGCAGAGGAAAACTCTTGCAGAAGGGGGTCGATCCTGAGGAAGCCCGGGAAAGCCCTGTCAAAGAGATCAGCCCTGAAAGGGCATGGTAAAACTTCCATAGAAGGAAGTGAGTTCGTCCCCGTCTCTTAAGTGAGAGGTATCACCGGCCACCTGGCAGCGGAAGAGCGCCTGTCCGGGGATACGTTCCTCGGAGGAGAAGATGGTCACGGAGGAGGTGGGGAGGAAGAAGCCCTGCTGCATAACGGCGGGCGTGGTATTGATCAGGTGTGAGATCAGGATACTGGCGATGCCCAGATGACAGAAGAAGACAAGAATCGGTTCCTCCACACCCCTTGCTTCCATGGCAGCCTCCTGCTTTTCAATGCGGGATACCGTATGGGCATCGGACTTGATGTTTAAGTCCGTGGGTAGGGCATTCCCCCGGGTGCGGTAGTGAAGGCCGTCCCTATGGTAACCCCACTGGGCTAACACCTGGTCGAAACGACCGCAGACCCATTCATACTCCTGCTGGATGTATGTCTTCCTGGGATCGCGCTTGAAGTACTGCCCGTAAATCGTTCTGACCTCCGGGGTCAGTTCCGCCTCGACTCCGTCCAAGGTAGAGGCATGAACGCTGAAGCTGCGGTAGATCGATGAGGAGAACCAGGCTTTGGGGTCATAGAGCTCCGGATGCTCACTCAGGTAATAGGGAGGATAATCCCAGGGAACTCTGGCATTCATGGGATGCATATCGGAGTTGATGGGAATGGAAAATTCTCTGAGCCAGGGATAGACAAGACAGACCTTGGGGTCGGGATCTTTGATGACGTCGGCCGCGGGTGTGGGGTAGTGGCATTCCAGGCGGATGCCGTCTGCTTTTAAGGTTGGAAGCGCCGTATCCTGGGCTCTTCCAAGGGGAGAGACATAGGCCTGGGTGATCTGCCAGTCTCTGGCCCGCTCAGCCAGCAGGGCGGCCTCCCGCTTGCCCTTATCTGTCAGGGTGTCCGTGTCATAGAAGGGTTCTGCATGGCGGACAAATATAATTTTCATGTTCGCTCCTTTTTGATGTATTCTCATCCCCATATCTGTGAAAAGGAAAGACGCATCCGCTTTTGGAAATAAGCATCATCTTTTTAAGCTCCCCGATGTCTTGCGGAAAAGATGCATCCGCCTTTGGAAATGAGGCTTGACAGGGATTTGTTCTGCGCTGACAGCATCTTACTCGAATTATATATCAGATACAACTCTTATTTGAATGAAGGCAAACCGGGTTTCATCATTGTTTTATTCCTTTCTCTTTGCATGTCCGGGACTGATAAATATGATAAAATGCTCTTTGAGTTTATCAGGCATGCCGGATAGGAGGATCCCTATGGGACTGAACTATGTTGCGGTCACTTATGACGCAGGGAAGCCGATTCCCCGTTTTGAGAAGGCGTCCTACTTCAATATCTACTATGTGAAGGCGGGCAAGTACTCACACGGTCAGATGCTCTCAACACTTGATATCCCCGCGGACCAGCTGGTGGATCAGCTGACTGCCATGCGGATCAAGCGGGTGATTGCCAGGGACTTCGCGCCCAAATCTATGGCGCTTTTGCGGAAAGCGGGAATCGAATTCTACGGATTCAGCGGGGGGACAGACGCAGCCATCGCCGCCTATACCAGGGGAGAGCTTTCGCCCCTTTAGGAGCGGCGCAGGATATTTCTGAACAGAGCGAGCAGTAAAAGGCAGAGAAGAAAAGGAGTCGTATGAATAAGAAAATACCAGTAACCATTTTTCTGGTGATCCTTGTGGTGCTCATTGTAGCGAGCTTTATGCATCCGGTGGATATGACAGCGCTGGAGGGCTATGTC
The DNA here is from genome assembly GCF_000524295.1 of Shuttleworthella sp. MSX8B. NCBI lineage: Bacteria > Bacillati > Bacillota > Clostridia > Lachnospirales > Lachnospiraceae > Shuttleworthella > Shuttleworthella sp. MSX8B. The sequence continues at coordinate 200,924 of NZ_JAQT01000033.1, read as the reverse complement.
AGCCCTGTATATGCCAGTCCCCTGGCCCTGCTGCCGCCTGTGATCGCCATTGCCCTGGCTTTGATCACCAAGGAGGTCTACTCTTCTCTGATGCTGGGGATTTTCACAGGCGCCCTCCTCTACGCCAACTTCAATATGGAACTTATGCTCAACACCCTCTTCTTCAATGAGAAGGGAGGAATGATCAGTAAGCTGTCTGACACGGGAAACATGGGAATCCTGGTTTTTCTGGTGATGCTGGGATCTCTGGTGGCGATGATGAACCGTGCCGGCGGATCTGCCGCCTTCGGCAAATGGGCCGCCGGCCGTATTAAGACCCGGGTTGGTGCCCAGCTGGCCACTACGGCATTGGGTGTTCTGATCTTTGTCGATGATTACTTCAACTGCTTGACTGTCGGTTCTGTGATGCGGCCCGTCACGGATTCCCATAGGGTTTCAAGAGCCAAGCTGGCTTACCTGATTGACGCCACGGCGGCGCCAATCTGCATCATCGCCCCTATTTCTTCCTGGGCGGCGGCCGTGACATCTTCTGTGCCGGACGGCAGCGGAATTAACGGATTTGTGACCTTTCTCAACACGATTCCCTTCAATTTTTATGCTCTCCTAACCATCATTACCATGCTCTATCTGTCTATTCGCCGCGTCGATTTTGGCCCTATGCGGGAGCATGAAATGAATGCGCTTTTGCATGGAGACCTCTATACGACACCGGAGCGGGACTACAAAGATGACAATGGGAATTTTGTCAGCCCCAGAGGACGGGTGATTGACCTGGTTCTTCCGGTTGTCGTTTTGATTGCGACCTGTATCGTGGGGATGATTTACACTGGCGGCTTCTTTTCAGGTGTCAACTTTATAGATGCTTTTGCCAATGCGTCCGCTTCCAGGGGCCTTGTCATGGGAGGCTTCGCTGCCCTGGCCTTTACCTTCTTTTTCTATATGTATCGGGATGTTATCAGCTTTACTGAATTTATGAATTGCTTTGTCGAGGGATTCAAGGCAATGATCTCCCCTATCCTGATTCTGACCTTCGCCTGGACTCTGTCCGGCATGACCAATCTCTTGGGGGCTGACCAGTTCGTATCTACCATGGTGGCCGGAAATGCGGCGGCCCTGCAGTCTCTGCTTCCGGCGGTTATTTTCCTGGTGGCCGCGGCTTTAGCCTTCGCGACCGGGACCTCCTGGGGGACCTTCTCTATTCTGATTCCGATTGTGGTCGGCGTTTTCCCAAGCGGCCAGATGATGGTGATATCCATTGCATCCTGTCTGGCGGGCGCGGTTGCCGGTGATCACTGTTCTCCCATTTCCGATACGACGATTATGTCCTCTGCCGGAGCCCAGTGCCACCATGTCAATCATGTCTCTACCCAGCTGCCCTATGCCATTACGGTAGCGGCAGTATCCTTTGTCTCCTATGTGATCAGCGGTTTTGTGAAGAATGTCTTTCTCTGTCTTCCCATTGCGGTGATCCTCATGCTGATTACCCTGCGGGTCATTGAGCAGATCACGGGGGTCGAGCCCATTGAGCATACGGCAGGGAAAGCAAAAAGAGAGAAGGTTTAAAAAGGACCAGGATACAGGGGATGTGTGTTTTGCGAGCATGCTATTGTTATCCTTGTCAAGGAGGCTTGATTCCATGTAAAAGATCCTGCGTGAAGAATCATCTGATCTATTGCATGGAAGCAGACTGCTTCCGGCAGGCCGGATTCGGCTGACTATGACGGATTATACTTAGTTATAATGGAAGTTACTTAGTTACGATAGATTTACTTGCTAAGGAGGAATTTTCTTATGTTGCCAGAACAATCAATTGAATTTCGCTATGACACCCAGCTTCTCTTAGATGGTTATGATGAAGATCTGGATGCGGATGATGTGAGAGATTATATCGCGGACCACTTTACGGGGGATGAGCTTCTCTGTGTGGGCGGTGACGGTGACCCGGTCAAGCTGCACTTTCACACCAATGAACCCTGGAAGGTACTGGAGTACTGCAGAAGTCAGGGAGAGATCTATGATATCGTTGTAGAGGATATGGATCGGCAGACCAGAGGACTGCAGGGATAATGATTCCGCTGCATCAATGGATCGGAAGAGGGGGAATTTCCGCCGGATGATCGAGGGGATGCTGTTTCTGATTTGTCAGTGTTTCGATATAATGGTAACAACTTACACAGGAAGCATTCACAAACATGAAAAAGGAGAAGTGAAAAAATGGGTGTATTTGATTTTGTCAAGAAAATGGCAACCGGAGCCTCTGATGAGGACAATCGGAAAAACAAGGCGAGAATGCGGGAAATCTTCAATTCTCTTGTCCCGAACGGAGACGACTACAAGTTAATCTACTGCCATATGGAAGACTATCACAATGCCGTTGTTGTGGAGGTCAATGTGCACAGCAATTATATTGTCGGATATAAGCCGGGAGAAGTAGTGGTAATTGCAGTGGAAGCGGATTTGACGAAATATGAACAGCCGGAGTTTTTCAACAGAGAGAACGGATCTAAGACAGAGGCCTCATGGACAGGCTATTGTGTCGTGAAAAACAGCCAGGCCTCCTATCAGTTTGTACCCGTAACCTATGAGCCGGGTATTAATCGCGGGGCAAAGTACTCTGTCGCCGTGACCCAGTCCTCAGAGGAAGTATCCGCTTTCCGTAAATTCTTTAAGGCAGGTCTCTAAAATACATATTCTGTTTTAATTTCAGAAGGAATTGGAATCCGATCCAAGACCCCAGATAAGAGGGTGATAGGACAGAACCTGCTATATGGCGGCAATGCTCTTATCTGTGGGCACAATATTTCATATCTCAGATAACGAAAGCGGCTCTGGCGAGTGTATGTAGCACCGTCGGCAGACCGCTTTTATTTATCTCTCGATCAAAAACCCTCTATTCTCGATCGAATCCCCTTCAGCCCTCTGTTTTTCGGAAGAAAAAAATTTCTTCAAAGCCTTTCCAAACAAAAGCGTAATCCCAGTGCGGATACGCAAGAATGCGGAATCCAGAAAAATGAGTCTTGACTCTATTGAAATAGTGTACTAATATACTAGTAAACTAGAAAGGAGGAACGATGCAGTTTGATTCTTCGATTCCGATCTATCTGCAAGTGTCTGAGGCTATCAAACAGGACATTGTAGCGGGGCGGAGGCTTCCAGGAGACAAGCTTCCCTCTGGTCGGGAGCTGGCTCTGCTCTACCAAATCAATCCCAATACCGCAGCCAGAGTCTATCAGGTTCTGGAGAGTGAAGGTGTCTGTATCAGCAGGCGGGGCCTTGGAACATTTGTCAGAGAAGACGGGGACTTAGCCGAGCGGATTCGCAGGGAGATGGCAGAGGAGAACATAGACCGTTTTGTCAGCAGCATGCGGGAGATGGGATTTGGTAAGGAAGAGATTCTGGCGATGGTTAAGGAGGCATTATGATTCTTAAGACGCAAAATATCAGCAAGAAGTTCGGAGGAAAGCAGGCGCTTTGCGATGTGAGCTTCGATCTGGAACAGGGACAGGTCTATGCTCTTCTTGGAGAGAACGGAAGCGGCAAGACCACATGGATGAAGATTGTCGCAGGGCTGACCAAGCCGAGCGGAGGAGAGATTTTCTTTGAGGATGGCCCGATCAACTGGATGAGCAGGAGTAAGATCGCCTACATGTCCACAGAGCCCTATTTTTACAGCTGGATGACTGCGGAGGATGTGGGAAATTATTATCAGGACTTCTTTGATGATTTTCGGATGGATCGCTACCTGCAATTGCTTGGGAAAATGGAGCTGGAACATACGACAAAGGTGAGGGCGCTGTCCTCTGGGATGATGGCAAAACTTAAGATTGCGGTTACCATGTCCAGGGAGGCCAGACTCTATCTGCTTGACGAGCCCTTGAATGGGATTGATCTGATTGCAAGGGATAAGATAATGGGAATCATCTTAGAGTCGGTTTCGCCGGATGTCACCCTGGTATTGTCCAGCCACCTGGTAGAGGAAATGGAGGCAGTGGTCAGCAAGGCCATCTTCATTCAGAACGGGCATCTGCTGGAACTGGCTGATGTAGAGGATCTGAGAAGCAGGAAGGGAATATCTCTGGCAGATTACTACCGCAGGCTGATGGCATAGGAGGATAGAATGAGTAAGTTATTGAAATATGAATTGCGTAAGACCTCTTTTGTGAAAGTTTTCTTTCTGCTTTTTACCGGCCTCTTTGAGATCATCTATCTGCTGTCACTGATCGATAATTTTCGATCGGAACCCCTGTTTTTGACTGCCGGGGTGGGCTTGTCTATGACCGCGATTTTTGCCTGCCTGATCTGCGGGCTCAGGAGCATAGATCTCTTGTACAGGGAATTAAATTCTAAGCAGAGCTATATGCTCTTCATGACTCCTCGCAGCAGTTATCAGATTCTGGGGGCCAAGGTTCTGGAGAATGGACTGTCTCTCTTGATGGTTTGGGCTTTTTATATGGTTTTGGGAGCTCTGGATCTCTTCCTCGCCCTGGTTAGAAAAGGCGTGCGCTTTGATATAGAAACTATGATGCAGTTTCGATTCGGTTTTGCCGATGTCACAATGATGGCAAAAATGATGACCATCTACCTGATCGCCTGGTTCTCTGTCATTACTGCCGCTTATCTGGCGATTATTGTGCAGGCCACCCTTTTGAACGGGCGCAAGGGGTCCATGCTTATCAGCCTTCTGATTTTCATGGGAATTCTGAGCCTCTTTATCGGAATTAGCAATTGCCTGATCAGGCAACTGGCGCCGAGTGGTCTTTTTGGCCTCTTTCAGGCAGTCTACAGTCTGATCTGCGCCGTCTTATTCTATCTGGCGGGCAGTTATCTGATGGAGAAGAAGCTGAGCGTATAAACAATGGAATATACGCCTTACGAATATTCCATTGTCATGAACAAATGAAAAAGAAGGACTTCCGATCCCGCAATTAGGAGATCGGAGGTCCTTCTTTTCACATCGTTGCGTCTGGCTTAATCAGAGATGCGGTGAGAGAGGTCTTTGATCAGCTGGTCGATCAATAAGACAACCGCAATGCCCAGAACTGTGGCCAGAAGCCGGTGTTCTTCCGGCACCAGGCCAAGGGCAAAGGCGGCGAAGAGGACGACCGACAAGAAGAGAAAGGAGATGATCTGGTAATGATTTTTCAGATATGTCATGGGAAGCTCCTTTCCGGTCCGCGCCCGATCACAGTCTAGCTGATAAAACGAAGTGAAGGGGCAAGGGACGCGACAAAGTCCATATCGGATTCTTTGACCGAGATCTTATAGAGGATCTTATCAGGAAGGTTGCGCATGATGAATGAGGTCCTGGAGCCAAAGAAGCTCTTGTGGCTGACGGCGGAACAGTCCTCATATTTACAGCGGTAGGGAATTCCGTGTTCCGTGAGCGCATCCTCCATTCGGCTGAATTCCTGATAGTTGTATGTTGTGAATACTTCCCTCCAGAGATCCATTGTCTTTCGTCCCCCTTTTTGAAATATCGCAGGAAATGTTTTGATGCTCCTTTCAACCTGTAAATCTATATTAATCAATAGCACTTTTTTTGGGAGATGTGCAGTCTTTAAATTTTGTACAATTCTTCATATAATAGAATAGATAGGACAAAAATCCCGGGTCAGCTTGAAAGGTCTGCAGAAGAGACAATTCGGCTGGTTCGGGATTTTGTAGAGAAAATCAATGATTCGATCAGTCCTCATCCACTTCTGGGGCAGGAGGCTGATAGGGATCGACATCAAGAATACCGGGCATCTGATCCGGATATTTATTGACCTGCCCGTTGAGCCAGCGGGTCAGCTCTTCCATGCCTTCCTCAGAGAAATCCGCCCGGTGATGGGTCATCCCGGAGGGGTCGGTCTGAGGATAGGCATAGGGACCGAGCCAGCTGCAGGCATCCAGGAGCTTGCAGCCATTCTCATTGACCATGGCAATCCGGTAGCACATGCTGCCGCAGCTGCCGGTGAAGGCAGAGCTCTCATAGAAACTCAGATCGAGAAGTTCCCTGCGATGTATCATATGTTCTCCTTATTGTTCTCACAATTGTTTTCACATGCCTAGATGGAAATACCGGCGAACTGGGCCTGGTAGAGCCTGGTATAAAAGCCATTGGCGGCAATCAGGTCCTCATGTCTTCCCTGCTCGACAATGTGGCCGTCCTTCATTACCAGGATCAGATCGGCATTGCGGACGGTGGATAAGCGGTGGGCCACAATGAAAGAGGTTCGACCGGCCATGAGCTGGTCGAAAGCGGCCTGGATCAGGATCTCTGTGCGGGTGTCGATGGAAGAGGTCGCCTCATCTAAGATCAGCATGGGGGGCATGCAGAGCATGACCCGGCTGATGCAGAGCAGCTGTCTCTGCCCCTGGCTCAGATCATCTTCGTGGACGATGGTATCCAGCTTTCGGGGGAGACGTCGGATGAAGTCCCAGGAATGGGCCTTTTTACAGGCGGCAATGATCTCTTCGTCGCTGGCATCGGCCTTCCCAAGGGCAATATTGTCACGGAGACTGGCGTTTCTCAACCAGGATTCCTGCAGGACCATGCCGTAGGACCTGCGCAGGGAGTGACGGCTGACGGACCGGATGTCTTTGCCATCCATCATGATGGAGCCGGAGTTGACGTCATAGAAGCGCATGAGCAGGTTGATCAGGGTGGTTTTGCCGCAGCCGGTGGGGCCGACGATGGCGATGGTCTGTCCCGGGCTGACATGCAGGTCAAAATCTTCAATCAGGGGTCTGTCGGGCGAATAAGAGAAGTTCACATGCTCTATGTCCACGCGCCCGGTTGCAGGAGGCAGTTCTTCTCTGACGTCCTCCGATTCCGGCTCGGCCTCAATCAGATAGAAGACGCGGGCGGCGCAGGCCATGGCATTCTGCAGCTCCGTGTAGACCATGGAGAGGTCATTAAAGGGCTTGGTGTACTGGTTGGTGTAAGTCAGAAGGATGGTCAGCCCGCCGACCGTCAGCCCTCCCTGCAGGATGGTAAAGGCTCCCACGAGGGCGACAAGGGCATAGTTGATGGCATTGACAGCCCTTGTGCCGGGATTGGCCAAGGAGGAGTAGAAGATCGCTCTGACCGTCGACTGCTGCAAGTCGCGGTTGATGGCATCAAAGCGCCTGGAGGCCCGACTCTGGTAGGCGAAGGCCGATACCAGCTTTTCCCCGCCGATCATCTCTCCCACAAGGGCCGTCTGCTGTCCCCGCACCCTGGTCATCTCGTTGAACATGGCATAGGTATGGGTGGAAATAAAGCGGGCCAGGAAGAAGGAGAGAGGGGTTAAAAAAAGGACCATCAGGGAAATGACCCGGCTCCTGGAGAACATAAAGGCGATGGTGATGACGATCATGATCAGGCCGGAGAAGAATTGGGTAAAGCCCAGGATCAGTCCGTCTGAGATCTGGTCGACGTCCGCGATGACCCGCTGGACCAAGTCGCCCTCGGAGTTGGCGTCTAAAAAGGAGAGAGGAAGTCTCTGAATCTTGCGGATGGCGCGGCTGCGGATCTCCTGAACTGTCCGATAAGCAAGCCGGTTGTTGATGATGTTCATCAACCAGGTGGCGGCGGCGGCAATCGCGGTCAAAAGGAGGATTCGCCCCATAAAGGCGGCGACCATGGCAAAATCCACCCGGTTTTTAGCCGCGATATAATCGATGGCGTCGCCGAAGAGCATGGGAATATAGAGCTGAAGGATGACGCTGACTGCCGCGAAGAATACGCTCGCGGCAAGGAGCCGCCTTTGGTGGCCGATGACCCGCATGACCTTGCCGAAGCTGGCTGTAAAGGAGACGCTTTGATCGCTCTTATTTGTCTTCATCCGAGGCCTCCTTTCCTTGAGTAGAAGTGATGGAAGCTGTCTCATCGGAGGGCGGGCGGTTCGGTTTTTCCTCCGGGAACTGAGAGTAGTAGATTTCCTGATAGATCTGATTTTTTGCCAGGAGTTCTTCATGATTTCCGCTGCCGACCAGCCTGCCGTCGTCTAAGAGCAGGATCCTGTCCGCGCTGCGAATGGAGGAGGCCCGCTGGGAGACGATGAAAATGGTCAGACTGCCGGCCATTTTTCGGATCGCCTGTCGCAGGGCTGCGTCAGTGGCGAAATCCAGGGCGGAGGCGGAGTCATCCATGATGAGAAGCTCCGGCTTTTTAACCAGGGCTCTGGCGATGGTCAGACGCTGCTTCTGGCCGCCGGAGAGGTTGCGGCCGCCCTGTTCAATGAGAGCATCCAGGCCGCCCTCCTTGCCCTTTACTACTTCCGTGGCCTGGGCGGCGGCGATGGCCTCCCAGAGTTCCTCGTCTGTGGCGTCAGCCTGGCTCCAGAGGAGATTGTCACGGATGCTTCCCTCGAAGAGAAGAGCTTTCTGGGGGACGACGCCGATTTTGGCGATCAGGTCTCCCTTTGGGTAATCCCTGACATCTCTGCCCAAGACATCCACCCGACCCCTGGTCGCGTCATAGAAGCGGGGGATCAGGTTGACCAGGGAGGACTTACCGCTGCCGGTTGACCCGATGATGCCGATGGTCTGTCCGCGCCTGACGGAGAAGGAAATATCCTCGAGCGCAGTCTCGTCACTGCCGGCGTAGGTCAGGCTGACGTCCGTAAAGCGAACAGCGTCCGCGCCGGATCCATCCGGGACTGCAGAGGGTCTGTCCGCGGGGCCGGATGCGTCGGGATTACCAGACGTCATGTCTGTGGAAGCGGACGCACTGTTGTCCTGGGCTGCGGCGGCAATCGCCGGGGGATATGTCATGGAGGATTGGATATCGAAGACATCTGCAATCCGATCCGCGCAGGCTAAGGACTTGTTGATGGAGACAAGCAGAGAAGCGAACTTGATCAGCTCAATGATGATGGCAGCCATATAGTTGTAGAGGGCGACTACCTGTCCCTGTTCCATGCTCCCGGCATTGACGCGAACGGCGCCCAGCTGGATGAGGAGGATGATGGAGATGTTGACGATCAGGAAGCTGGCGGGGTTCATGAGGGCAGACAGACGGCCTACGAACTCGTTGGTCCTGGTCAGATAGGCATTTCTCTCATCGAATTCCTGAATCTCGGCCTCTTCCTTGCAGAAAGCGCGGATGACCCGGACACCGGACAGGTTTTCGCGGGTGATGCCGAGCAGCCGGTCCAGAGCTCTTTGCGATTTGCGAAAGAGGGGAATCGAGACCAGCATGATGGCGAAGACTACAGCGAAGAGAACAAGAGTCGCCACAAGGAAGATCAAAGCGGACTTGGCGTCGATGGTGAAAGCCATGAGGATGGATCCAAGGACGATGAGGGGACTTCGCAGCAAGAGGCGAAGGGCCATATTGATACCGGCCTGGACCTGGTTGGCGTCAGAGGTCATCCGTGTGATGAGGGTATCCGTGCCCAGGGTATCCAGTTCTGTGTAGGAGAGGGACTGGATGTGATCGAAGAGCTCCTGGCGCATCTCTGTGGTAAAGCCCACACTGGACTTGGCGGCGAACCACTGGGCCACGAAGGCGAAGAGCATGCCGGCCACAGCTAAGACGATCAGAAAGATAAAAGAGCGGATGATCAGGAGCCTGTTGGAGGCGGCAATTCCCTGGTCAATGATACGGGCGACCACCAGGGGAACCAGGAGATTCATAAGGGCCTCAAATAACTTGAAGAGGGGGGCGAGCAGGGTCTCTTTTTTATAGTGGCGGAAGAACCGCAGAAGTCTTGACATAACAATTCCTTCATAAATAAATACCGATCTTCGTCATTTTAGCACAGGTAAAAGGGAATGGAGAGAGGGAGGACTGATGTTAACCCGAAGAAAGGGGGAGAGCAGAAATATTTTAAAAATAGGGGAAATGTTGTGCTGACAACTTGCAGCATACCTATATGGGGTATATATTAATGATACCCGAGAGGGGTATCATGACAGGAGAGATATAAGAGAGATATGCGGCAGAGGATCTTATGGGATTAAAGGAAACAGGAGCGACTATTATGAAAGGAAAGAGACTTGCAGAGGAAAGACAGCCTGATTGCTGCCGCACCAAGGAGCGGGATCCGGAAGAGGACAGAGACCTGATCTGCCGCCTGAACCGGATTGAGGGACAGATCAGAGGGCTTAAGCGCATGGTCGAGGAGAAGGCCTATTGTCCCGATATTCTGACCCAGGCCCAGGCGGCCTCCAGCGCGCTGAATGCCTTTCAGCGGGTCCTTCTGGAGAACCATCTCAAGACCTGTGTTGTGGATGATATCAAGGCAGACAAGGAAGGGACCGTGGAGGATTTGACGAATCTTCTACGGAGACTGATGCGCTAGGGCAGACATGTCGGGCTGATACGCCGGACGGGATGGTTTTCAGAGCTGTGTCAGCGTAAAAGCCCTGTCCCGCGACAGTATTCTGCAGAGAGGAGCGAAGCATGAGTAAGGGAAAATACGCGGTTACAGGCATGTCCTGCGCCGCCTGTCAGGCCCGCGTCGAGAAGGCGGTGAATCAGCTGGACCATGTCGACCACGCGGTCGTCAATCTCCTGACCAATTCCATGACGGTCGAGGGAGAGGCCTCTGAGGCGGAAATAGTCGCAGCTGTTGAGAGAGCGGGTTATGGGGCCAGGCGGCTGAGCGGAGGAGATACCGGCGCAGGTTTGGCCGGGGCAGCAGCGGATCAGAAGGGCCGGACGGCTTTGGAAAGCGCCATGAGTCAGGAGGAGGCTCTCCTTAAGGACCTTGAGACCCCCAGGATGATCCGCCGCCTGGTCAGCTCCGTCGGCTTCCTCTTAGTCCTCATGTACTTTTCCATGGGGCACATGATGTTCGGCTGGCCCCTTCCCCCCTTTTTCGTCGGCAACCATGTGGCCATGGCTCTGGTGCAGATGCTTCTGGCCATCTGCGTCATGATCATCAACCGCAAATTCTTTGTCAACGGGTTTCGGGCTGTTCTGCACGGGGGCAGTAATATGGATACTCTGGTGGCCATGGGATCCGCGGCTTCGTTCGGCTGGTCCCTCTTCGCCACCTTTATGATGACGGACGCTGTCGTGAAAAATGACAGCGCCGCCGTCATGTACTGGATGGACAATCTCTACTTCGAGGGCGCGGCTATGATCCTGGCCCTGATTACGGTCGGGAAGACGCTGGAGTCCTATTCCAAGGGGCGGACCACCGATGCGCTCAAGAGCCTGATGAAGCTGGCCCCCAAGGAGGCCACTGTTGTCAGAACCGACGCAAACGGCAGAGAAAAAGAGGCTCTTGTCCCTGTCGAACAGGTGGCTGTCGGCGATATTTTCCTTGTTCGCCCGGGAGAAAATGTCCCTGTGGACGGTCTCGTTCTCGAGGGGATCTCTGCTGTGGATGAGTCCGCTCTGACCGGGGAGTCCATCCCTGTGGACAAAAATGCCGGAGACAGCATCTCTGCGGCCACCATCAACAAGTCCGGCTTCCTCAGGGCGAAGGCCACCCGCGTGGGCGCCGATACCAGCCTGAGTCAGATCATCCAGATGGTCTCCGACGCCTCCGCCTCCAAGGCCCCGATCGCCAAGATCGCGGACAGGGTCTCAGGCGTCTTCGTCCCCCTTGTTATCGCCATCGCCCTGGTCACCTTGATCGTATGGCTTTTGGTCGGCGCCGATCTGGGATACGCCCTTTCCAGAGCGATCGCGGTGCTCGTTATTTCCTGCCCCTGCGCCCTGGGTCTGGCAACTCCCGTCGCTATCATGGTCGGCAACGGCAAGGGAGCCAGGTCGGGCATCCTCTTTAAGAACGCGACATCCTTAGAGGAGGCCGGAAGAACTCAGATCGTGGCATTGGATAAGACCGGGACCATCACCCAGGGCAGCCCCCAGGTGACGGATCTGATCCCCGCGGAGGGGGCCGGTGAGGAAGAACTTCTGACAGCTGCCCTCTCCCTGGAGGCCAAGTCGGAACATCCCCTGGCCAAGGCTGTCGTCGACTACGGCAACAAGCGACATCTGACAGCGCAGGCGGCGGAGGATTTTGAGATTTTACCAGGAAATGGCCTGTCTGCCAGGATCGCCGGGGAACCTGTCTCTGGCGGATCCATCAGCTATATGTCCGGTCAGACAGAGATCAGCGACAGAATTTACGCGGAGGCCGACGCCCTGGCATCCATGGGAAAAACCCCGCTGGCATTTGCCAAAAAGGGAAAACTTCTGGGCCTGATCGGCGTGGCGGATGTGATTAAGGAGGAATCTCCGGAGGCAATCACCCAGCTCAAGCGGATGGGAATCCGCGTCGTCATGCTGACCGGGGACAACGCGAAAACGGCGGCGGCCATTGCCGGGCAGGCGGGCCTGGATGACGTCGTGGCAGGCGTTTTGCCCGAGGGCAAGGAGCAGGCCATCCGGTCTCTGCAGACTTTGGGAAAGGTGGCCATGGTCGGCGACGGGATCAACGACGCGCCCGCCTTAACCAAGGCCGACTCCGGCATTGCCATCGGTGCCGGTACGGACGTGGCTATCGACGCGGCCGACCTGGTTTTGATGAACTCCAGGCTGACTGATGTGCCTGCGGCTATTCGCCTGTCCAGAGCGACTCTTCGCAACATTCATGAGAACCTCTTCTGGGCTTTCTTCTACAATGTAATCGGGATCCCCCTGGCGGCGGGCTGCTATGTGGCGGCCTTCGGACTGACCTTAAATCCCATGTTCGGCGCGGCCGCCATGGCTTTTTCCAGTGTCTTCGTCGTGGGAAACGCCCTTCGCCTCAATCTCTTTCAGGTTTATAATACGAAGGGAGACAGAGCCGGCAGGCACGAGGTCAGCCGTCAGGCCCTGCACGGGGTGATTGCGGATATGCTGACGCCTGCGGGACAGAAGAAGACGAAGGAGCAGGCAAAGAAAATTGCCGGAGGTCAGAACGCAGGTGTGCAGGTGGAGAAATCTGCCGAGGATCAGAAGACAGATGCTTCGGCGGGAAGAGAAGAGAGCCGGGCAGCAGGCGCTGCCGAAAGAAAGGAAGATATGATGAAGCAGACAGTAAGAATCAAGGGAATGATGTGTGAGCACTGCGAGGCCACAGTCAAGAAGGCCCTGGAGGCCCTTGACGGTGTTGAGAGCGCCGAGGTCAGCCACGAGGCGGGGACGGCAATTCTGGAGGAGTCCAAGCCGGTTGACGAGGCGGCCATCAAGGCGGCCATCGAGGACAGGGACTACGAGTTCGTGTCACTGGAAGGATAAAGGCATTTTTCGGGGGCGGTTTCAGGTGAAAAGCAGGCCGGAGTTTCGCGAAAGGAGAAGGCTATGAAGATCCTTGTATATGGGGTTGGCGTGATCGGATCATTTCTGATCCACTCGCTTAAAAAAAGCGGGAATGATATCACGCTTGTTGCGCGCGACGAAAAAAAGGAGATTCTGGATCAGAATGGTCTGATCATTCATCACGTTTTCCAGAAGAAGACCAGCACAGACCATTTGAAGACAGTTACAAGCGCGCCGAAAGATCATTTTGACCTGGTTATTTCTGCGATGCAGGGGCAGCAGCAGATCGCCCTGCTTCCCACACTTGCGGGAGTCGATGCAGAGCTCTTTGTCCTGGTCGGCAACAATCTGAAAGCAGAAGAGACAAAGGAGCTCTTTTATGAGCTGCGGAGGGAATGTTTTCCGGGGACGGACTCGAAGGGAGTATCTCTTCTCTTTGCCTTTCAGGGGACGGCCGGCGTCTGGGAGGACGGACAGGTGGAGTGTGTTCACCTGGGCCATGGATCCATGTCGGTCGGCGGACTTCACCGCAAGCCAGACAGGCGTGAAAAGAAGCTTCTGACAAGAGCCTTCTCGGGCAGCGGATATCAGCTTCGCTGGGTCGACGACATGCAGGGCTGGCTCTGGTGTCATGCCGCATTTGTGCTTCCGATCGTGTATGCCAGCTATGCCTGCGGCTGTGACCTTAGAAAAGCGGACAAGGCGCTCAGCGACCGGATGATGGCGGCAATCATCGAAGCCTATCAGCTTCTTGATTTTGCCGGCGTAAAGATCAGGCCAGTGGGAGATCGAAAACTGCTTTTCAGCAAGTCGTATGCGGCAGTAATCAAGGCCGCACTGCGGCTTGTCGCGAAAACAAAGCTGGGAGACCTTCTGGCGACGGATCATTGCGCCAATGCTGTGGCGGAGATGGAATGGCTGGATCAGGAGTTTGAGGCATTTCGCTCCGAAAACCCATCCTTTCGAATGCCCGCGTGGGAGGCGCTTCGCATGAATATGCCCTCCTGGGAAGAAGTTCATCAGACCTATGATAAGGAAGGTGCTGATAAGGAAGGTGCGGCAAATCCCGGAATGGCTCCCGGCAGGGCGGACTACAGGAACTGGGTGCCCAGGGGCCTGATTTACGGATGTGCTGCCGGAACAGGGGCTCTCGGCGCGGTAACCTGCGGTCTCTTAAAAGCGGGGGAAAAGGCCAAATGTCCGGTCTTAAAAGCGGCGGCAGCCCTTACCGGAGCGGGCACAGCGGTACTTGGAGGCATGACGATCTGGTGCATCGCGGCGTACAGGCAGTTTTCCTACAGAGGCAAAAGAAAGCTCTCGAAAGATATCGTGGAAGGGATCGCGACATATGTCACCCTTCCCGAGGGCGGCGTCGGCCTGGATGTCGGCTGTGGCAGCGGCGCGCTGACAATTGCCTGCGCAAAGAAAAATCCGCAGGGGAAGATGATGGGCCTGGATCGATGGGGCAAAGAGTACGCTTCCTTCAGCAAGGCGCTCTGTGAACGCAATGCGAGGGCAGAAGGGGCGAAGAACGTCTCATTTACCCAGGGAGACGCGCTGAAGCTGGATTTCGAGGGCGAGACCTTTGACGCCGTCACCAGCAACTATGTGTACCACAATATACCGAGCAAAGATCGTCAGTCCATTCTCATGGAAACGCTGCGCGTACTGAAAAAGGGCGGAAGCTTTGCGATTCACGATATTTTCACCAAGGCGAGATATGGAGACATGCAGTCCTTTGTCCGGAGACTAAGAGACATGGGCTATGAAACAGTTGAACTCATCCCCACGGCAAAGGGAATGTTTATGGAGAAATCGGAATCCGTCTGGATGGGTCTCTCCGGATCGGCGCTTCTTGTCGGGAGGAAATAATCGAAGGACAGGGATGCGGAGTAAGCGAAATTATGGCCTGTACCAGATCTTCGAAAAGTATAATGCATTAGAACGATGAAAGCGGGGCTGATGGTGAAAAGGATAAAAAGCTTGCTGGCATCAATTTTGATTATGTTGACGAATTTCTTTTTCGGGTATAAATCCTGGTGGGTTTCAATGGCATTCTTATTCATATTGAATCGACCGAAGGGATATGGATATAGCGTTCCAGAAGATGAACATCCTGTAAATGTGGCCATAGGAATTATTTTGCTCCTGATATATTTCGGGGGATTGATTGGATTAGATATTTTTTACAACAAGAAATTTGTGAAACATATTATTTCACGGAAAGGCTTCATTGTGTTGCTTGTAATAGGTTTCGCCGCAGGCGCTTTCTTGCTTGAGTCGCTTTATCCGGGTGCTATTTTGAATATTAGAGATTTTCAATAGTGTGTCTGTAGCTGGAGTGGCAGAAATACGTTGTCATTGGTCCCTTTTAATTATTCTGTGTGGAGATAAGTGTATGAAGTTAGCAATTTTATTTGCAGATGGCTGTGAAGAAATCGAGGGCTTGACCGTAGTCGATCTGGCCCGCAGGGCCGGCATTGAGATCGACGGCATTTCCATCAAAGAGGAGACCGAAATCAGGGGCTCCCATGGGATTATCTTTCAGGCGGACACCTGCATGAGCCGGGCTGCCTGGGAAGACTACGATGGGATCATCCTGCCCGGAGGTCTGCCCGGCACAACCAATCTGGGAGCAGACGGGCGGGTGATCAAGCTGGTGCGGGACTTCGCCTCGGCGGGCAAGCTGGTCGCGGCCATCTGCGCCGCCCCTTCCGTCCTGGCCAAGGCTGGGATTCTGTCCGGCAAAAAGGCGACCTCCAACCCCGGCTTCGCGGACAAGATGGGCGACTGCGACTATTTGACCGACAAGGTGGTGCGTGACGGAAACATCATCACCAGCCGGGCCATGGGAACCGCCTTTGCCTTTGGACTGGCCATTGTGGCCTATGTCAGGGGAGAAGAGGCCGCCCGCGGGCTGGGAGAGGATGTTCTCTACAAGTAAACATCCTCTCCTCTTTCTGTCGTCAAATTTCCTGCTATTTAACTGGGAATATTCCGCCTTTACAAGGGAATATCCCGTATATTGCAGTGGATTCGCCCTTTTTAACATAATAACAGTCTTATATGAGATCAAAGGGCTTGATTTCTCTTTGACATCTTTAATTCTATACTGAGATTTGTAGGTTACAAAAACACATGATATTAATGAATTAATTTGAGCTAAAGACACAAAAGTCAGTCTGCTTTGTTAAGGAAATGTAAAAAATATGTGTTATAATCTCGCTAGAAGTTGCGGGTGTTATGCAATCATATGTTTTACGGATCTGCAGTCATGAGGATAGATCTCAGACAAAACCGATCTATGGTTTGCGGTGTGTGTTCTGGCACTCACGGTTCTTATGTGATTTATTGGCAAGAGTTTATTCCGTTAATTTGTCAGGGAAAATTCAAAAGAAATTTTTTTGACGATAGATAACTGACAATTTTCGGGGGGGGGGATTAATAAAAGATAATTTACGAGATTACGAGAATAAGCCTGATAAATTAACCGCTTTTACCAGTTGAGTGAGGAATATTTTGTCGGGCAAAAGAGAGGAGAATGAATAGGGATGATTAAAAGATTTTTGAGCTTCTTTCTTGCTTTTTTGATGACAGTTTTTTTGTTATATCCGGGCAAGACGGCCTTTGCGGAGACAGGTTCACAAGTCGATGCAAAACTGACAAATGTGAGTATACAGGACAGCGACGGCAACCCCGTAACAGAGGTACCGGTCGATCAGATTCTGAAATTAGTTATGGACTGGCATGTTGACCAGATTGTTCATGACGGGGATTATTTTGATATCGATATCCCCAAAGAATTGGACATGACAACGTCCGCTACGAATCCTTTGACCTTTGATCTTACGGATCAGAACGGAACGAAGGTTGCAACGGCTGAGGTTATCAGCAGGCCAACGGCTACTGCGACGACAGGCGGCGGGAAAATCCGCGTTAAATTTAACCACAATGCCGAGGGACTGCATAATATTACCGGGCAGATGTATGTCTATATGATCTTGAATAAGAAAGGGGTTACGATCAATAAGGTAAACCCCATTGAAATGAAAGTGAACGGCAGAACCGATTTGACACCCCCGCCGACGAAAATCGGTGTCAAGCCGGGAGCCAATACCTCCGATCAGGTGTTCGGTAAATTTGCCAAGGCTTCCGATGCCAGTCATCCCGGGGTGGCCGGCTGGGCTCTGCGAATCAATCAGGCCAAGAAGGATTTAAAGCATGTCGTGATCAGAGATTCCATCACGTCAGGGAACGGTCATTACCTGGATCCCCTGCCGAACGGTGCGAATGAGCAGTTCAAGCTCATGAAGTGTGAGTATGACGCGAGCGGAAATCCAACCAGCTGGGATGGAGAGATCGTAGACCTGACCGGAAAGGTAAAATTCAATGCTGATAAGACTTCATTTGAAATTGATCTGGGAGATATCGGAACGCAGTCTTATTTTCTTTCCTATAAGACAACGGTAGATTACGGAGACCCGGTTCAGACAAATCAGGCCAATATGACGGCGGACACCATTACGCCCGTAGATCAGAAGAGTACCTGGAAAAAGAGATCCGGCGGCGGAAGTATGGCCGGTGACCTCGCCAAGAAGTTGAAACTTCGCAAGGTTGATGCGGAAGATAACACGAAGGCCCTTGCCAATGCCGAATTTGAAGTGACCAAGCCCGATGGAAGTAAGTTCACTTTGACGACAGGGGCAGATGGTACGGTCACTTCCGGCCTTTTGATACCGGGTAAGTATAAAGTCCGGGAGACGAAAGCCCCGCAGGGCTATTTACTGGATTCTAGCGAATATACCGTTGATATAGCGAGCGACGTAGGAACGATCCTGACAGTAAAAGATAAATTAAACGCAACGTCAGTGAAGGTGACCAAGCAGTGGGTCGGAACGCCCGCGGCCAGCGTGGAGATCAAGCTCTTTGCCGACGGCCAGGACGCGAACAAGTCACTGACTTTGAATGCGGCGGGCAACTGGGAGGGCAAGTTCGAGAACCTGCCCAAGTACAAGGCGGATGGAAGCGAAATCGTCTATACGGTCCGGGAGACGCCGGTCGCCGGATACACGACGACAATCGAGGGCGATACGGAGCATGGGTATGTTGTCACAAATAAGGCGAATGTAACGAAGAAGGACAAACCCAAGAAGCCCGGATCAACACCTAAGGCGCCAAAGACAGGTGATCTTGGCAACGAGGATTGGTACATGTTCACGGCTTTTGCCTCTTTACAGGCACTGATTGTGCTTGCTCTGTTAAAGAGAAGAAAGACAAATGAGAAGTGACTTCCATTTTGATCTGATTGCTAAGTTGATGAACAGAGCGGGTTCCTGCGGGAATCCGCTCTGTTTCGATACAGAGGCGGGCGCAAGATAGAGATCTTACAGCTTGGATTGAACGCAGGCTGACTTTGAAGTAGAATAACTGACAGGAATGTGTCGAAGATGGGGGCGGGACCGGACGAGTCTCTCCCCCTTCTTTATCAGACGCAAGAGGCCCCGGACAGGGACACAGCACCAAAGGAGGTAGCCATGCGACATCTGATGAGCCCCATGGATCTGTCAGTAGAGGAGATCAATCGGCTGATGGATCTGGCGGCGGACATGAAGGCGGATCCAGACCGATACGCCCACAGCCTGGAGGGGAAAATCCTGGCGACCTGCTTCTATGAGCCGTCCACCAGAACCCGTCTCTCCTTTGAATCGGCCATGCTGCACCTGGGGGGCAAGACCCTGGGCTTCGCTTCCGCCAACTCCTCCTCCGCGGCTAAGGGAGAGTCCGTAGCCGATACCATCCGGGTCATCTCTTCCTTCGCGGATATCTGCGCCATGCGCCATCCCAAGGAGGGAGCTCCCCTGGTGGCCAGTCTCCACTCAGAGATTCCGGTGATCAATGCCGGTGACGGGGGACATCAGCACCCCACCCAGACTTTGACAGATCTCTTTACCATCCATACGCTCAGGGGCAGTATTGATCATCTGACCATCGGTCTCTGCGGTGATCTTAAGTTTGGCCGCACGGTCCACTCTCTGATCACGGCCATGTCCCGCTACGAGGGCATTTCCTTTGTGCTTATCTCACCTCCGGAGCTGCGCGTGCCCGGTTACATCCGGGAGGATGTCCTGGAGGCCAATCACATTCCCTATCGGGAGGTGGTCAGCCTGGATGAGCTCATGCCGGAACTGGATATTCTCTACATGACCAGGGTGCAGAAGGAGCGCTTCTTCAATGAGGAGGACTACCTGCGCATGAAGGACTTCTACATCCTGACCCCGGAGAAGATGAAAAGGGCAAGAAAGGATATGTTCGTTCTTCATCCCCTGCCCCGTGTCAACGAGATCTCCGTTGAGGTGGATCAGGATCCGAGAGCTGCCTACTTCCGCCAGGTCGAGTGCGGACGCTATATTCGCCAGGCACTGATTCTCTCTCTGCTGGGGAAGTCCGATGTCCTTGGACAGACAGAGCGCCTGGGAAAGTCAGACGTCCTCGGAGAGATGGAGCCGGTCACTTCTGATTCGGCCGGCAGCACTGCCGCGGACAGGCCTTTCGAGGGCCAGCCGGGCCGGGGATGTGCCGGGGAGACTTGCCCGGGATCTGAGCGAGCCGATGACACAAGGAGCGAAAAGGAGGCGGTCAATGCTTAACATCAGTGGAATTCAGGAGGGCTTTGTCTTAGACCACATCAAGGCCGGTATGAGCATGCGCATCTATAACGACCTGGGACTTGCGGACAGGGACTGCACCGTAGCCATGATCATGAATGCCAGATCCAATAAGATGGGCCGCAAGGATATGCTCAAGGTGGAGTGCCCCATCGACGCCATTGATCTGGACGTCCTGGGCTTCATCGACCACAACATCACGGTCAATGTCATCAAAGACAATCAGATCTGCGAGAAGCGAAAGCTGCGTCTGCCGAAGCGGATTAAGAATGTCATTCGCTGCAAGAATCCCCGCTGCATCTCCTCCATTGAGCAGGAATTGGATCAGATCTTTCTGTTGACGGATGAGGAGAATGAGGTCTACCGCTGCAAGTACTGTGAGGAGCAGTACAAGCGGGGCGATCACAAGAGATAAGTTCGGAAATTGTTCAGGATGCGACAGTGAGGCATATGTGATGCGGCGGTGAGGCATATGTTCCGCAGGGATTCGATTGTCCTGAGTCGGGACAATTGGAATTGGGCAAATCCCTTTCACATGCAAGAGGTCTTCTATGGCAAAGTATGCGGATGTCATCATCGACATCTCCAGGGGACAACTGGATAAGAGCTTTCAGTACCGGATCCCCGCGGAGCTGGAGGATCGCATTCGCATCGGGAGCCGGGTGAGGGTCTCCTTCGGTTCCGACCGGCGCAAGATCAGGGGCTATGTCATCGGTATCTCCGAAAAAGCGAAGCTGGAGGAAGCTAAGATTCGCCCCATTGAGGGGACAGTGAGGGATGCAATCGACATCGAGTCCCAGCTGATCTCCCTTGCGGTCTGGATGAAGGACCACTATGGATCCACCTTAAACCAGGCCTTGAAGACGGTCCTGCCCATCAAGGTCAAGGCGGCCGCCAGAGAGAAGAAGAACCTGCGACTGCTTCTTCCCCCGGAAGAGGCCAGAGGTGAGCTTGCCTGTATGCGGGCGAGAAAGCGGCACTCAGTGGCAAAGGAGCGGCTTCTTGAGGCTCTGATTCAGGATCAGAGCCTGCCCTGGGAGCTGGTCACAGGGGAGTTGAATATCCCGTCCGCCAGCATCCGCGACTTAGAGAAGAGGGGATGGCTTGCGGTCGAGTCCTTCCGCAGTATGCGAAATCCCCTCGCGGCCCTGCAAAAGAGTGAGAAGAGAATTTGGCTTAATGAGCAGCAGGAGCAGGCCTTTCAGGCTTTTGCCGCTGACTGGGACCTGGGCAGGCGGGGGACCTATCTGCTCTATGGCGTCACGGGGAGCGGCAAGACCCAGGTCTACATGGAGATGATCGCCAAGGTTCTCTCCCAGGGGAAAGAGGCGATCGTTTTGATCCCGGAGATCTCCCTGACCTATCAGACGGTCATGCGCTTCTACTCCCGCTTTGGAGACCAGGTTTCCATCCTGAATTCCCGCATGTCGGCGGGCGAGCGGTCTGATCAGTTTGAACGGGCCAAGGAGGAAAAGGTCCGGATCATGGTCGGTCCCCGATCGGCCCTCTTTACCCCTTTTCCCAATCTGGGGCTGATTGTCATTGACGAGGAGCACGAGAATTCTTATAAGTCGGAGACAGTACCCAAGTATCACGCCAGAGAGACAGCCGTAGAAAGGGCCCGTCTGTCTTCTGCCTCTGTGGTCCTGGGTTCTGCAACCCCTTCCCTGGAGGCATTTTCCAGGGCCAAGAGAGGAGAGTACAGTCTCCTGTCCCTGCCCTCCCGCGTCGAGAACAGGGCCCTGCCTGACTGTCAGGTTGTGGACTTAAGAGAGGAATTAAGGGAGGGGAACCGGTCTGTGATCAGCCGTCGTCTGGGACAGCTGATCGAGGACCGGCTTAAAAAGAAGGAACAGATCATGCTCTTTATCAACCGCAGGGGGATGGCCGGCTTCGTTTCTTGTCGCTCCTGCGGCTCTGTGATAAAATGTCCCCACTGTGAGGTCGCCCTGACACTCCATAAGAACGGGCGTATGAGCTGTCACTACTGCGGCTACTCCATGCCGGCTCCCAGGACCTGCCCCAGATGCGGGTCCAGATTCATTGGCGGGATGCGGGCCGGAACAGAGAAGTTTGAGGAGGTCATCCGGCGGATCTTCCCCGGGGCAAGAGTTCTTCGCATGGATGCGGACACCACCAGGTCTAAGGGGGGATATCAGAGAATTCTTGGGGCCTTCGCCAATCAGGAGGCCGATATTCTGATCGGGACTCAGATGATAGTCAAGGGGCACGACTTTCCCAATGTCACCTTAGTCGCTGCTCTGGCGGCGGACCTGTCCTTGAATTCCAGCGACTTCCGCGGGGCGGAGCGGACTTTTCAGCTCCTTTGCCAGGCTGCCGGGAGAGCCGGACGGGGGGACAGGCCCGGGAAGATGGTCATTCAGACCTACCAGCCCGGGCATTTTGCGATCGTGGATGCCGCAAGGCAGGATTACGAGAGCTTCTATGATCAGGAAATGGCATATCGGTCGCTGATGTCTTATCC
Source organism: Shuttleworthella sp. MSX8B (assembly GCF_000524295.1). Lineage (NCBI taxonomy): Bacteria > Bacillati > Bacillota > Clostridia > Lachnospirales > Lachnospiraceae > Shuttleworthella > Shuttleworthella sp. MSX8B. The sequence continues at coordinate 178,606 of NZ_JAQT01000033.1, read as the reverse complement.
CCCTGCCGCCCATATGCTGGTCATTCAGATCATGTCGGATTCAGAGCAGGCGGCGGAATCGGCGGCGGCTCTTTTTGCGGAGCTTCTTCGCAGGGCCCGACCCGGGGGCAGGATTGACGGTCCGGTCAAGGCAAGGATTGCAAAGCTTGCGGACGTCTACAGGCAGGCTATTTATATCCGCGATGAGGACTATGACCTGCTGATCGAGGACAAGAACCGGATTGAGGATCGCCTCCTGGCTGATAGATCCCTGCGGGCAGTCAATGTCTGGTTCGACTTTGACCCTATGAATGCCTTTTGATGACAGGCAATGATACGTAATGATAAGAGATATGAAATTGGAGAAGGGATTCTCCATTCAAAAGAGATAATCCGGGAGAGAAAAGTATGGCTATTCGAGAAATTCGCATAGACGGAGACCCTATATTAAAGAAGGTCTGCAGGCCTGTCAGCAAACTGTCTGACCGGCAGCAGGAGCTGATCGACGACATGCTGGAGACCATGTATGAGGCCAATGGCGTGGGGCTGGCCGCGCCCCAGGTGGGCGTGCTGCGCCGCATCGTCGTCATCGATGTGGGCGAGGGCCCTCTGGTGATGGTTAATCCCGAGATTACAGAGAAGGACGGAGAGCAGACCGGTGAGGAGGGCTGTCTGTCTGTTCCCGGCAAGGCCGCGATCGTCACCCGCCCGGAGCACGTGATCGCGCGGGCGCTCGATCGGAATATGAAGGAATTCTCTGTCGAGGGAACCGGCCTTTTAGCCAGAGCCATCTGCCATGAGCTGGATCATTTGGACGGGCACATGTACACGGAGATCGCCGAGAGCCCTCTGATGGATGTGAAATACGACGAGGAAGAGGAGATCGAATGAAGATCATCTTTATGGGAACACCGGATTTCGCGGTAGAGATTCTGGATGCACTGCTTGAGGCCGGACATGAGATCTCTCTGGTCGTGACCCAGCCGGATAAGCCCAGGGGGAGGAAGAAGCTCCTGACTCCGCCGGAGGTCAAGCAATACGCGACAGAGCATGGGATTGAAGTCTTTCAGCCTGCAAAAATCCGCCAGGCGGAGGCCGTCGCAAAGCTGGCGCAATATCCCGCGGATGTCGCGGTTGTGGCTGCCTTTGGTCAGATCCTTCCCGAGGAGATACTCAAGATGCCACGTCTGGGCTGCGTCAATGTTCACGCGTCCCTGCTTCCCAGGTATCGGGGTGCGGCGCCCATCCAGTGGGCCGTCTTAAACGGGGACGCGACGAGCGGAGTGACCACAATGCAGATGGGGGTTGGGCTGGATGATGGAGATATTTTAGAGCAGGAGGAAATTCCTCTGGATCCCCATGAGACGGGTGCCTCTCTCTTTGCCCGCCTGGCCGCGGTCAGCCGGGGATTGATTGTCAGGACTCTGGAGGATCTGGACGCGGGGAGGATTCAAGCCAGGCCTCAGAATCCCGGTCTGGTCAGCCATGTCGGCATGATCCGAAAGGACATGGGCCGACTGGACTTCTCCCGCCCCGCCGATGAGCTGGAGCGCATGATCCGGGGGCTAAACTCCTGGCCTTCAGCTTTTACCTCCTATCAGGGAGAAACCCTTAAGATCTGGAGAGCCGGAGTCCTGGAGGACGAGTGCCCATCGGCGGAGGATCCGCGTGACGAAGAGGACAGGAGGGGGCCGGACGCCGCGCGTGTGCCGCAGGCGATCAGTACCATCGGGTCTTCGGCCGTCTGCCCCGGGAAAATTTTTGCCCTGACGGATGATGCGATTTATGTCAAGTGCGGCAGGGGGCTCCTGCGGATTGAAGAGCTTCAGAAGGCCGGCAAAAAGATGATGCCTGCGGCTGATTTTCTCCGCGGACACAGGATGGAAGTCGGCCAGAGCCTGGGACAGTGAGAGAGAGCATTTCCGATTATGAATGAGAGAGAGATTGTACTTCAGATACTGTCTGCGGTCTTAGAGGAGGGAGCCTACTCCCACCTCCTGCTGCAGGCAGTTCTTGATAAATACGCCTATTTGGATAAGCGGCAGAGGGCCTTCATCAGCCGTCTTACCGTGGGGGTTATTGAGCGCAAAATCAGTCTGGATTATATTTTGAACCACTATTCCAGGACGCCGGTGAAAAAGATGAAGCCCATGATCCGCAACAGCCTGCGCATGGGCCTCTATCAGATTCTCTATATGGACGCAGTGCCTGATTCCGCGGCCTGTAATGAGTCGGTCAAACTGATTGCCAGGCGCTATCGGCCTCTCAGGGGATTTGTCAATGGTCTTTTGCGCAATATCGCCAGACATCGGCAGGAGGCCCTGTCTCTTCTGAAAGACGCGTCGCCCGGCGTCCGCTATTCCATGCCCGACTGGCTGGTGAAAGAGTGGAGTAAGCGATTCGGCCGGGAGGGATGCGAGAGCATATGCAAGAGCTTCCTTGCGCCCAGGAAAACCTGTATTCGAGTCAACCTGGCCCGGATCTCCGTTGAAGACCTGATTGAGAAGCTCGAGGGGGAAGGAGTGTCTGTGCTCCGGTCCGAAGACCTTGACTATGCCCTCTATATCAGCGGCTATGACTCCATAAAGAAATTGCCTTCTTATCGGGAGGGCCTCTTCTATGTGCAGGATATCTCATCTATGCTGGTAGCGGAGCGGGCGCCTGTTCGGGGGGGAAGCAGGGTTTTAGATGTCTGCGCCGCTCCGGGCGGCAAGAGTCTGCATATAGCCGAAAAGCTGGCCTGTATGGATCGGTCTGAGGGAAGAATTCTGGCGCGGGACCTGACGGAAGACAAGGTGGCGAGGATTCGCGAGAACATTGCCCGCTCTCAGATGGACAATATTTCCGCCCAGGTCTTTGACGCGAGAGTGGATGACGCAGCCAGTCACGAGGCCTATGACATCGTGCTGGCCGACCTGCCATGCTCCGGTCTGGGCGTCATCGGCAGAAAGCCGGAGATCCGCTATCGTCTGCAGCCAAAGGATCTGAGCGCTCTGGCCGGTCTGCAGACGCAGATCCTCTCTGTGGTCAAAAATTATGTGAAGGTGCAGGGAAGCCTGGTCTACTCCACCTGCACCATATCCGGGCAGGAGAATGAAGGGAATACAGAGCGTTTTTTGGCGGAGAATCCAGACTTTCATCTGATCTCTCAGGAGCAGATCCTGCCGGACGCTTCGGGCAGGGACGGTTTTTTCATTTCCGTTTTCAGCCGCGGCTGACCTGCCGGCAGATTTGTGACAGGCGTCCTGCCCGGAGCAATCATTTGCCAGCTGGTTTAGGACAGGCGCTTTGCCCGGAGCAATCATCTGCCAGCTGGTTTAGGACAGGCGTCCTGTCCGGAGCAATCATCTTCCGGCAGGTTCGCGACAGGCACCCTGTTTGGGACAATATCCCTCAGACAATTAGAATATGAGGGGAGAACCGGGCGAATCCGAGACATGCAGGGAAGAGCGTATCGGGTCAACGAGGGTCAGAAAAAATAAAGGCGAATCCACGACAGGCAGGAAAGAGAGTAGGGCAATGCCAAGGATTGATATCAAGTCCATGAATTTGGAGGAATTAACCGCATATGTCGAGGCGATGGGGGAGAAAAAATTCCGGGCAAGGCAGCTCTACGAATGGATTCACAGAAGACAGGCGGCAGACTGGGATGAGATGAGCAACCTCTCCAGGGATCTTCGGGGGCGCCTGATGAGAGAGACTGATTTGACTGTTCTGCAAGAGGCGGACTGTCAGATTTCCAGGCTCGACGGAACCCGCAAGTACCTCTTTGCCCTGTCTGACGGCAATATGGTCGAGAGTGTTCTGATGCCCTATCATCACGGCAACTCCGTGTGCATTTCCTCACAGGTGGGATGCAGGATGGGCTGCAGATTCTGTGCCTCCACCATTGACGGCTGGCTCAGGAATCTGACTCCCGCGGAAATGCTGGATCAGATCTACCGGATTCAGCGGGACAGCAAAGAGAGGGTTTCCAATCTGGTGCTCATGGGAACCGGGGAGCCGCTGGATAACTTTGACAATGTCGTCAAGCTCATTGGGCTGGTTTCAGACGAAAATGGTCTGAATATCAGCCAGAGAAATATCACGGTCTCTACCTGTGGGATTGTTCCCCGGATCAGGGAGCTGGCAGATCTGAACCTGTCGATTACGCTTGCTATTTCCCTGCACGCCTCCTCGCAGGAGACCAGAAGAAAGCTCATGCCCATTGCTGAGCGCTACGATCTAAAAGAGATCCTGGACGCCTGCCGCTATTACTTCAGCAGGACGGGACGGCGCCTGACCTTCGAGTACGCTCTGGTGGCCGGAGTCAATGATTCCAGGGAGGACGCGGCCCGTCTGGCCGGACTTCTGGGAGATCTCAACTGCCATGTCAACCTGATCCCGGTCAATCCGATCAAGGAGCGCAATTTCCATCAATCTGACAGAAGGGCTCTTCTGGCCTTTCGGACACAGCTTGAAAAATATGGCGTAAATGTTACTATTAGGAGAGAAATGGGAAGGGATATTGATGGCGCCTGTGGCCAGCTTCGTCGCCGCAAAATGCACGAAGGCGACCAGTCGCCCAATATCCGTTTTTTCTCATGACAGTGGACAATCGAATATCCCTGGGCGCTCATTTGAAAGTTTGCGCAATGAAATCTGCTCAGGGTATATGTTCGATTGTTTGATGATTATGGCAGGAGATCTTTGCAGAATGAGGCTCCTGTCTGATGACGCAGTAAGGATGCGATATGTTATTTGCTTCAAAAACCGACGTCGGTCAGGTCAGAAGTAGCAACCAGGACTATGTCTTCGCGGCTTCGGAATCGATCGGCCCCCTGTCCAATCTCTTTGTGATTGCGGATGGAATGGGAGGACACAAGGCTGGGGAATACGCCTCTTCCAAGGCAGTCCAGCACGCGGTCAGTACCATAGAGACATCCGCGCTCAAAGAGCCGGTCGCCGTCTTAGACCAGGCGATCAGCAGCGCCAACAGCGTCATCTATGAGATGGCTGCTTCTGACGACAGCAAGCGGGGAATGGGAACTACCTTCGTGGCAGCCACCATTTGCGGGCAGCATCTCTATGTGGCGAATGTGGGGGATTCCCGCCTCTATCTGGTCGACCACAGTGGCCTGTGCCAGGTGACCCGCGATCACTCCCTGGTGGAGGAGATGCGGCGCAGTGGCGAGATGACAAGGGATGAGGCCATGCACAATCCCAACAAGAACATTATTACCAGGGCTGTCGGAGTGGAAGCCGAGGTTCATCCCGATTATTTTGACCTTTTTTTACAGCCCCGGGAGCAGATACTCATGTGTACCGATGGACTGACCAATATGGTGCCTGACGAGGAAATCCTTCGAATTATGAATACGGAGCCCGAACCTGAGATGAGGGCGGAGCGCCTGCTTGAGTTGGCGAATTTCAATGGGGGGAAGGACAATATCTCTGTGATTGTCATCGATCCCCTGGTTGATGCGGAGAGGATGTAGTCTATGTTAGAGAATGGAACATTTCTTGCGAATCGGTATGAGATCACAGCCAACATTGGGACAGGGGGCATGTCGGATGTCTACAGGGCCAAGGATCATCTTCTCGGCAGAGATGTCGGAGTCAAGGTCTTAAAGGAGGACTTCTCCCACGATATGACCTTCGTCACCAAATTCCGTCAGGAGGCGCAGTCCGCGGCGGGTTTAGAGCATCCGAATATCGTAAACATCTATGACGTCGGCTCTGAGAACGGCCTTTACTATATTGTGATGGAGGTCGTCGAGGGTGTGACGCTGAAGACCTACATTGAGAAGAAGGGGCGTCTTAACTACAAGGAGGTGATCTCCATCGCCATTCAGGTGGCGCGGGGGATTGAAGCCGCCCACAAGAAGGGAATCATTCACAGGGACATTAAGCCTCAGAACATCATGATCTCCAAGGACGGCAAGGTTAAGGTGACGGATTTTGGCATTGCCAAGGCGGTTTCCTCCAATACCGTGCACGCGGATATGATGGGATCAGTCCACTATACCTCGCCGGAGCAGGCCAGAAATGGCTATGTGACCTATCGGTCCGACATCTATTCTCTGGGAATTGTGATGTATGAAATGGCCACCGGACAGGTGCCCTTTGATGGAGATTCCACAGTCGCGGTGGCCCTGCAGCATCTGCAGTCCGAGATGCCAAAGGCGTCAGCGATTGCGGAGGATCTGCCGATCAGTGTCGAGCACATCATCGAGAAGGCGACCATGAAGAGCCCTGATCGCCGCTATCAGAATATGGAAGAGCTGCTTCTGGATCTGCGCAAGGCTCTGGTGACGCCCAATGAGGATTTTATCAATATCGTTCCGCTGGTTGACGATGATAAGACCAAGGTCATTACTGAGGATGAGTTAAACGAGATCAAGAAGGAGGCCGGCGCATACGAGGAGGACGAGGATAAGGAAGCGGACCTTAACGAACAGAAGGCCGGGGCTCTGCCTGCCGCGGCTGAGACTGGGGCGCTGACCGCTTCCGGGGACAAGAAAAAGGGCAGGAATATTGAGAAGATCATTACGATCGGCGGTGTGATCGCTGCCATTATCATTATGATCATTATGATCTATGTCTTCGGCTCTCTTTTCGGATGGTTCAAGGGCTTCGGCACGAACACGGAGCAGACCAGTCAGATTCGTCTTCCCGATGTGACAGGCAAGAGTGAGGAGGAAGCCAAATCCACCCTGACCAATATGGGTTTGAAGGTCGTCACGGTAAGCGCGACGTCTGATGACTATGATCAGGGGATGGTAGCTGAGCAGGATCCGACGGCTGGTAAGAAGGTGGACAAGGATTCAACGGTGACACTGACCATTTCCACAGGGTCTGACAAGATCAAGGTGCCTGATGTGACAGGACAGACGGAGGATGCCGCGACCAAGACGCTCAAGGGGGCCGGTCTGACCGTCAATGTTCAGTATCAGTACTCCTCTTCGGCGGCCAAAGGGGTCGTGATCAGCACAGATCCGACGGCCGGCAGCAAGCTGGCCAAGAACAGTCAGGTGACCCTGCTTGTCAGCCAGGGGACCAAGGCGGTCCAGGTGCCCAGTCTGACCGGCATGACCAAGGACGAGGCGAGCAGCGCCCTGTCCGCGGCCAAGTTAACGCTGGGGAATGTGACGTCCAGCTACAGTGACAGTGTGGAATCGGGCAAGGTGATTTCGCAGAGTCCCAGCACCGGCCAGTATATCGATCCCGGAACAGCGGTTAATATCGTGATTTCCAAGGGGAAGGAGACGGCGGCATACCGGTTCTCTCAGTCGGTCACGAACAGCACGACAAGTGATGTCACCTACGTCTTAAAAGACACGGCCGGCAAGACGCTTAGGACCTGGAAGGTCGGTGCCGGCAAGACAGAGACCCTCTCTGTGGAGAATATTCAGACGTCGAGCGGAACTCTCTCCTGGTCCGGAGGAGCGAGCGGTTCTACGGCGGTTTCTTTCGCCAAGCAGTAAGATTTCAGACGCCCGGGGAACCGGGCGTCTTTACCATATCAGCGGAGGAAGGAGATGCAAGGGAAGATCATCAAGGGAATCGCCGGCTTCTACTATGTCTATGTCAGAGGAAGAGGGATCTACGAATGCAAGGCCCGGGGAGCTTTTCGCAAGAAGAAGATCAAACCGGTGGCGGGGGACGCGGTAGAGATAGAGATCACAGATCCTGTGGACGCGGAGGGGAATATCGTGTCGATTGCCGAGCGCAGAAGTCTTCTGATTCGGCCGACGGTAGCCAATGTGGATCAGGCCCTGGTGATCTTCGCGGCAAGTAAGCCGATGCCGAATTTCAATCTTCTGGACCGCTTCTTAGTCATGATGGAACAGGCGGAAATACCGACAACGATTCTCTTTAACAAGGTGGATCTGGTCGACAGGGAGGAGATTGAGCGAATCAGACGTATTTACGCGGCCAGCGCTTACCCCATCCACTTCATGTCCGCCAAGGAGAATCTAGGCCTGGATGAGATCCGGCGTCAGCTGTCTAACAGGACGACAACCGTGGCGGGTCCCTCCGGCGTCGGCAAGTCCTCCCTGATCAACCGCCTGCAGTCTGCCACCCGCATGCAAACGGCCGGCATTTCCGTCAAGCTGGGAAGGGGCCGGCACACGACCCGTCACAGTGAGTTGATTCCTCTGGAGGGGGAGCCCTCCGCAGTGGAGGGTTGCTTGAACACAGGGGGAAAAGGAGAGGCAGGGCCCTCTGGAGGGACAGGGGATCCTGTCGGTCGATTCCTGGTGAACAGGCATTTCATCGAGGATGAGGCCAGGGTTCTGGAGGAGGATTCCCCGGAGATGATCTGTGAGGAGATTCGGGGCAGGTACCAGGATGCCAGAGGATTCATCGTGGATACTCCCGGATTTTCCAGTCTCTATGTGCCGGACTTTGAGAAAGAGGATCTGGCCTTTTACTTTCCAGAATTTCTACCCTATATGAATGCGTGCAGGTTTCAGCCCTGCACGCATACCCATGAACCACAGTGCGCTGTGCGAGAAGCCCTTGACAGAGGGAAAATTTCCCAAAGCCGCTATGACTCCTACCTGCAGATGTATGAGGAGTTATCCGAGCGAAGAAGATATTAGACCAGACTGAAACGATAGTTCAGAGTACAGGGCAAGGATCTGCCCCGGAGAGGAGTTCCTGTTGAATTGTTTATCCCCATCTATTTTATCCGCGGATTACGGTCATCTGGCCGACGACATCGCTCTGGTCGATGAGGCCGGGGCCCAGTATATCCATGTTGACGTTATGGACGGCACATTTGTGCCCAACATCACAATCGGAGCTCCTGTCGTCCGGTCGATCCGCAATTACACGGATAAGATTCTGGATGTTCATATGATGGTGGAGGAGCCCGCCCGTTTTGTCCCTGATATGGCGGAAGCGGGCGCTGATATTATTACCGTGCATGCCGAGGCGACAAGGCACCTGGATCGAACGATCGCGGCGGTCAAAGAGCAGAAGGTCATGGTCGGTCTGGCTCTAAATCCTGCCACCTCCCTCGATGTCCTTGAATATGTCCTGCCTCAGCTGGATATGGTTTTGCTCATGAGCGTCAACCCGGGCTTTGGAGGGCAGGAATTTATCCCGTATACGATTGACAAGCTCCAGCAGCTGCGCCAGATGATGGACAGGCAGGGGCTGGATATCGATATTGAGGTAGACGGCGGGATCAACCTGGAAAATGTCACAGATGTCCTGAACGCCGGGGCCAATATCATTGTGGCAGGCTCCGCGGTCTATCGCGGCGACGCCGCCGATAATGTGCAGAGATTCCTGGAGATTATGGGGTAGATAGTTTCATGCGAGTGTGGATTGTCAGCGGCGGAAGCCTGGATGAGGGATTTGTGAGGAAAATCCTCGGAAAAGAGAATAGAGATGATCTGCTGATCGGGGCGGATCGCGGAGCCTGGTTTTTATACCGGCTGGGGCTCCGGCCTGACTATCTGATCGGAGACTTTGATTCGATTGACGATGATGAGCGGCAGGCTCTGGTCAGCTGGCAGCTTCCGCTTTCGGTTCTGCCGACACACAAGGATGATACGGATACGGAGGCGGCCCTGAATCTGGCGCTGCTCTTAGATCGGGAGCACTATCAGAGACTTGATCCGACGGAGCGCAGGATTATGGACCTTAAGGAGCTGCCGAAGGGAGCAGGGGAATATCAGATTGATTTTATTGGCATTCTGGGAGCGACAGGAAGTCGGCTGGATCATGTCTTCGGCGCGGTGGCCATTCTGGGCCAGGCTCTGAAAGCGCGGGCAGGCCGGGGGATTCCCGCCTGTATCTTAGACCCGGACAACCGGATCCGCATGGTGGATTCCGGGCATCCCCTGTCTGTGACCAAGGAGGAAGAGTGGGGACAATATCTGTCTGTGATTCCCTTTGGAGGTCCCTGTCTGGGGGTGACATTACGAGGAGTATCCTATCCCCTGCAGGACGCGCGGATGGACCTCTTTTCTTCCATGGGCGTGAGCAATGAGATTGTCGATCGGGCGGAGATTTCTCTTGAGCAGGGTTATCTTCTTGTGCTTGAGAGCCAGGACTAGGATTTGGCGCGCAAAAAGGGATGGGCTTTGCCCCGGTTCTCTTCCTGTGCTTGAGGGCAGAAATCAGGCAGGTTGCTTCTGCGTTTTTTGAAAATGAGGTGAGATAAGTGCTTGGAATTGTTGATGTCGGCGGAGGAACAAGAGATATCTTTGGCGCGGGGCTTCTGGATTATTTTATGGAGATCGGCCTGCGCGTCGATTACTTTATCGGAGTTTCGGCAGGCAGCGCCAACGGAATTTCCTATCTGGCAGGTCAGAAGGGACGCAATTACAAATTTTACGCGGACTATGTATTTCGCAAAGAGTATATGGGGATGGGACAGCTTCTTCGGAGGGGGTCTATCATTAATCTTGACTACGGCTACGGCAAACTCTCGAACCGGGGAGGGGAATATCCCGTTGACTATCCGGCATTTGCCAAAGACCCCACCCTCTTTGAGGTAGTGGCAACAGATGCAGACACGGGGAAGCCGGTCTACTTCAACCGGAATCATATCTGCCAGGACGACTACGATGTCCTCAAAGCCTCATCCTGTGTTCCCGTGGTCTGCAGACCATACCGGATCGGCAATTACCGTTACTATGACGGCGGTATTTCCGATCCCATCCCCTTTAAGAGGGCCTTTGCGCAGGGCTGTGACCGCATCCTGGTCATCCTGACCCGACCTAAGACATTGATGCGCACTGGAAAATCAGATCGAGGCTACGCAAGATTTCTCAAGTATACGCATCCTAAGGTGGCCAGGAAGCTGGCCGATCGGGGTTATCTCTATAATCGTCAGCTCAGACAGCTGCAGAAAGAGGAGCAAGTGGGAAGAGCTCTGGTGCTTGGGCCGGATGATATCAGCGGGCTGAAAACCCTGACCCGAGATCTGGAGAAATTGGATGCCCTGTATCAGGAGGGATATGCCAAGGGGAAGGTGGCGGAAGAATTCCTGAGGGGAGTCGGCGGAAATCTTCGCGGATGAGAGACGTCCGGTCTTTGTCTGTGTCGACCGTGAAGATCAGGTTCTGGCCTATGCCTGTGTTGACCGTGAAGATCAGGTTCTGGCCTATGCCCGTGTTGATTGTGAAGATCAGGTCCTGACCTATGCCTTCTGTGTGATGAAGGAGACCCGGGGAGAGGCGGTAATGGTCGATTATTTTCTGTCACTAAAAAGAGGAGGTCCCTTTGGACCAGCTGGCCTGCAGCTGCCCTGGGAGGGAACTCCTCTTTTTTGCGCGCCCTACGGCGCGCCCTTCTAATCGCCGATTGTAGATTGAAGAAATTTTCCTGGCCATCGGTTGATGGATCGATAAAATCTTCCTGGCCGCCGATTAGCGGATCAATGCAATCTTTCTGATCGCCAATTAGCGGATTAACGAAATTGTTCTAATCACCGGTTGGCAGGTCGATGAAATTATGCTTTATGACCCGCAGTCATCTTATGACCGCTCCAGATACAGAGAATCGCGGCAATCAGCATGATGATCGCAGTGTATTTATGGCACTTGAAATAGTTCATATTTATTACTCCCTTCCGTCTTCACTGATGACCGGAGTCATACTGTAAAGTCCGATTGCGATGGTAGACATGTTGTGAAACAGAGAAGCTGTGGCCGGAGATAGAAGGCCGAGAGCGCCCAGGGCAATCAAACTGCCGTTAAAGCCCATAATGGTCCGGTAATTCGCGTGGATCCGGTCAAAGAGCCTGCCGGCGATCCGGCGGATGGTAACCAGATTCTCCAGGGACCCGTCAGAGATGACGATATCCGCGACCTCTCTGGCAATTGCGGCTCCGTTGGAGACAGCAAAACCGACGTCCGCCTCCGACAGGGCAGGGGTGTCATTGATTCCGTCGCCGACCATGATAACCTGTCGCCCCAGATTGTGTTCCCTGCGAATGAAGGCGGCCTTATCCTCAGGCAGAACTTCCGCGTAGTACTCGTCGATGTTGAGCCGACTGGCGACAGCGGCGGCCGTATTCTTATTATCGCCGGTCATCATGCAGACCTTGCTGATACCCAGAGCGTGCAGGCGGTCGATCACATCAGCGGCCTCTTCGCGAATGGGGTCGTCTATGCAGAGAACAGCTGCCAGCTGTCCGTCCACGGCCAGATAAAGAGGAGAGTATTCCCGGGGGATATGCTCATAGCGCTTTCGGTCGAGGTCAGAGATCTGGATTTTCTCATCCTCCATGATGAAATGGTGACTGCCGATCACGGCCCGCTTTCCGTCAATGGTGGTCGCGATGCCGTGCGCCACGATGTATTCCACTTTGGTGTGCGCCTCGGCATGGGTGATATGACGGCGTTTGGCCTCCTTGACCACAGCGTTGGCAATGGAGTGGGGGAAGTGCTCCTCCATACAGGCCGCCAGACGCAGGGCCTCTGTCTCATTCCAGTCCCCAAAGGTGACAATGTCGGCCAGACGGGGACTGGCATGGGTCAGAGTGCCTGTCTTGTCAAAGACGATGGTCTGTGCATGAGCAACCGCCTCCAGGTATTTTCCTCCCTTGACAGAGATGTCGTGTCGGCTTGCATCCCGCATAGCGCTCATGACCGCAAGAGGCATGGAGAGCTTGAGAGCACAGGAGAAGTCCACCATAAGAAATGCCAGGGCTCTCGTGACGTTGCGGGTCAGGGCGTAGGTCAGTCCTACGCCGGCAAAAGCCCAGGGAACCAGTCCGTCCGCCAGATGAAAAGCGTTGTTGACCGTATTGCTCTTGAGTTTTTCAGAGTCCTCAATCATCTTGATGATCTGGTCATATTTTCCGCTGCCCATTCCCTTGGTCACAGAGCAGACTAGCTCGCCCTCTTCTACAACTGTGCCGGCGAATACAGTGGAGCCGGCCCTCTTGAAGACGGCAGCCGGTTCTCCGGTCATGGACGCCTGGTTGACACTGGCCTGTCCGGAGATGACCGTGGAATCAAGAGGAATGACGTTGGAGGTCCGAAGGATGATTCGATCACCCGGCTTGATGTCCTTGACAGACATCAGGACTTCATCGCCGTCCTCTGTCTGCACCCAGACATGGTCTACGTGCAGGCTCATCATCTCGGCCAGATCGTCGACAGATTTCTCGTGGGTCCAGTCCTCTAAGATGTCACCGATATGCTGCAGAAAAATGATACTTCCCGCTGTTCCGATGTCTCCGCGTACCAGAGAAGTGCCGATGGCGGCCGCGTCTAAAACGGAGACTTCGATTTTCCAGGACAGGAGAGACTTAAGGCCCTTGATGAAATAGGGGAGAGCATGAATCACTGTGATAGCTGTGTTCAGGCCCACCGGGAAGAAAAGGCTGCGAAAGCCCTTGGCCAGTACGCTCCAGACCAGTTTCTCCTCGTACTTGCGCTGCATGGCTCGGCTGGTGTGCTCGGGGACAAGAGATAAAAATGCCTCGTCCTCATAGTTGAGAGCAGAGAGGAAGTCAATGACCTTGCGGCGGCTGCCCCTCTGATAGGAGATGATGGCATCCCCGGTGCGGTCATAGACCTTGACTGATTTGACGAAATCCTGACTGCGCAGACTGTATTCGACAAGATCTGCCTGATCGAGCGTCATGCGAAAGCGATCGATGTGCACACGCATGCGGCCGGAGGATTCATGCAGGATCTTACAATTCATACCTTATTCCTCAGCGTCAGCTGCGGCGTCCTTGCGGGCGGCCTCGAGCTCCTCAAGGTGTGCTTTGGCCTCCTCGATCTTGGCCTTGGCGTCAACGATGGCCTTCTTCTCAGCTTCGTGAGCCCGCTTTTCATTGATGTCCTGCGCGTCGGCATAAATATCGTCACAGTTCTCCTTGAGGCTTGTGGCGGTCTTCATCACACCTTCCTTACCTCTGAGAGCGGCAGCTGTGCAGTGGGTATATGCCTTCTTTAAATCATCGCTCTTTAAGATGCTGATACCGGCTGTGCCAAAGATCACGCCGCCTACAAATAATCCGATTTTTCCCCAATGAGACATAGGAAATCCTCCTTACATGGAAAATGAGCTTTTTTGCTCAAAATTGATTGTAACGCTCCTATTGTAACACGAGTTTTATGGCAGGCAAGTTCGAATTATCCTATGAGACCGGTACACTGAAATCTGGACAGGAGATAGCTCTTGACAGACGGGGAAAAGCGGATAAGATATATGTTAGCTAAAGCTAACTCTGACACGATAAAAGACATTAAAACCTGTGTCTATGAACTTCAGATTTTGCCATGTGGCCTGCAAAATCGTCAGGGACCTAATATCTGCTTATACCTGTAGACAGGAGAGGAAAATGCCGGAGCGATATCTCATTGAACATTGCGCGCCCACATTGGCCGCAATCAAGACAGGGAATCTCTTTTCCATTTCGGTTTATTCGAGGGAGGAGGCCTATCAGGAGGCAAGGGAAATCAACCGGGTTCTGAGGAGACGGGGGCTTCGGGCCATCCCGGTCAAACGGAGGGGGAATCGAGCGCTGATTTACCTGTACCGGCCGGCATTTCTAAAGCGTGATCTCCTGGACCCGGAAGCCGCGGAAATCCTGCGAAAGCGGGGATATTGCCCGGGAAATACGCAATCCTGTCTGACACAGCTTCTGCAGCATCTGGCAAATGACGAGGACTTTCCCCATGAAATCGGCCTCTTTTTGGGATATCCGCCGGCGGATGTCCGGGGATTCATTCAGAGTCCCAGCCGGGGCGTCCAGTGCGTCGGTTATTGGAAGGTGTATGAGAACCGGAATCGGGCGGAGGAGACATTTCAGAGATACAGACAGTGCTCACTCTGCTATCGACGAGAGTATGAGAAGGGGGTGACCCTGGAACAGCTGGCAGTGCAGTCATAAACCTTGCCGGAAGACAGGGGCCTGACCTTGATCTGGCAGTAAAAAAAGTGGGTGAGACCGAATGACAGTGATAGGATTTCACAATCCAGACGAAAAATACGGCTTTTTAAGCAACTGGTATCTGTCCCATTTCACTGTTCAAGGAACAGAGTTTTTATCTATGGAACAGTATATGATGTATCAGAAGGCTGCCTGCTTCTATGATGAAGATATTGCTTCTCAGATAATGAAAACGGAAGATGTGGCCAAAATTAAGCAGCTTGGCCGTGCAGTCAGTGGATATGATGATCACGTCTGGAATGGCATTAGGCAGATTGTTGTTTATGAGGGGCTAATGGCTAAATTCTCTCAGAATCAGGAACTAAAGGAGCAGCTAATGGATACTGGTGGCGCGATTCTGGCTGAATGTGCAGTCAGGGACAGAATATGGGGCATAGGCTTATCCATGACAGACCCGGATCGCCTTGATAGAAGCAAATGGAAAGGACAAAATCTGCTTGGATATGCGTTGATGATGGTCAGGGACAGGCTCTAAACGCTGTTCCCAAGAATAATTACTTTGAGAAAGAGGAGTTCAACTGCTATACTATGGTAGTTTGTTGGACTCTTCCTTTTTATGCCGGCCATATGAGCGGAAATAAGGGAAGAAAGCCGCGGTGAATCAAACAGTCAAAGGAGAGCGGAAAAAGGTATGAAATTAGGTATCGTAGGACTCCCGAATGTGGGGAAAAGCACCCTCTTTAATTCATTGACCAAGGCGGGAGCGGAGATGGCCAACTATCCTTTCTGCACCATTGATCCCAATGTTGGGGTGGTGTCGGTTCCCGATGAGCGTCTGCGTGTTCTGACAGAGATGAATCACTCCAGGAAGACCATTCCGGCTGTTATTGAGTTCGTCGATATTGCGGGACTGGTCAAGGGAGCCTCCAAGGGAGAGGGCCTTGGAAATCAGTTCCTTGGCAATATTCGTGAGTGCGACGCGATCGTACATGTGGTTCGCTGTTTCGACGACGGCAATGTCATCCATGTTGATGGTTCGGTAGACCCCATCCGGGATATTGAGACCATCAATCTGGAGCTTCTCTTTTCGGACATGGAGATTGTTGAGAGGCGCAGGGCCAAGGTGGGCAAACAGGCCAGAAATGATAAGACCGCCCGCAAGGAGGCGGAATTGCTCAACCGTCTCTACCAGTTTTTAGAAGAGGGGAATATGGCCTCTGCCTTTGAACCCGCGGATGAGGATGAGGAGAAATACTTCAGGCAGTATGACCTTTTGACTGCCAAGCCGGTGATTTACGCGGCCAATGTCTCCGAGGACGACATGGCAGATGATGGCGCGAACAATGCTTACGTCAAGCAGGTGCGCGATTACGCAGGCGAGCACGGGGCACAGGTCTTCGTGGTCTGCGCCCAGATGGAGGCGGAAATCTCCGAGCTGGAAGACGACGAGCGGCAGGCCTTTCTGGAGGATCTTGGCCTGAAGGAGTCCGGACTGGATAAGCTGATTAAGGCTTCCTATGAGCTTTTGGGCCTGATCTCTTACCTGACGACCGGTGAGGACGAGACCCGGGCTTGGACCATCACAAGAGGGACGAAGGCTCCTCAGGCCGCGGGCAAGATTCACACGGATTTTGAGCGGGGCTTTATCGCCGCTGAGGTGGTCAAGTATAAGGATCTGATGGAGCAGGGGAGCATGCATGCGGCGAAGGAGGCAGGACTTGTCGGCCTCCAGGGCAAGGAATATGTGGTTCAGGACGGAGATATCATTAATTTCCGCTTCAATGTATAAGGGAGGATCAAGCTATGAAATGTCCATTTTGCGGCAGCGACAACACCAGAGTAATTGACTCCAGGCCGGCGGATGACAATACCTCTATCCGCAGAAGAAGGGTCTGTGACGACTGCAATAAGCGCTTTACCACCTATGAGAAGGTGGAGACGATCCCCCTGATTGTCATCAAGAAGGATAACACCCGGGAGCAGTATGACCGCAACAAGGTGGTCGGCGGCATTATCCGCGCCTGCCATAAGCGCCCGGTCTCTATAGATCAGATCAACAAGCTGGCGGATGAGGTTGAGGCCGCAATCTTTACGGGAGAGGGCAAGGAAGTCGAGTCGACAATGATTGGCCAGCTGGTCATGGACAAGCTGTCTGAGCTGGATCCGGTCGCCTATGTGCGCTTTGCCTCCGTCTATCGTGAATTTAAGGATGTGGACACCTTCATGAATGAGCTGGCGAAAATGCTCAAGGATGAGAAGAAGTAAAGTTGGCAAAATTTGAGCGCAAGGCGAGGAGCGGAAGATGAAAATCGCAATCGGCAATGACCACGCGGCAACGGCCCTGAAATTTGAGATGATGGATTATCTGGGAAATCTGGGGCATGAACTGGTGAACTTTGGCACAGACGAGGACGCCAGTGTCAATTATCCGGATTATGGAGAGGCAGTTGCCAGGGCGGTCGCAAGAAAAGAGGTGGATTGCGGGGTCTTGATCTGCGGTACCGGTATCGGCATTGCCCTTGCGGCGAATAAAGTAGAGGGAATTCGTGCGGCCAGCGTTTCCGACCCTGTCTCTGCCCGCCTGGCCAGAGAACACAACGATGCCAATATCATCTGCTTCGGGGCCCGCATTGTCGGCCCTGAAATGGCCAGGGCAATCCTGGACGCCTATCTTGGGGCGGAATTTCTTGGGGGCAGGCATGCAGACCGGGTTCGCCTGATTCATGAGATTGAGAAACGCACGATCGAGGGTCGGGAGCTGTGAGCGCAGGGGAGAAGTCGGATTTGTGCGCAGGGAGTGCATCGGCGTCGAGCAGAGATACACCGGTGTCGTACAGAAAATGCACCGATGTCGCACAGAGAAGACGCCGGCGCAGCGCGCAGAGGATAGGCTGCCGTAGACAGAGAAATAGGCCGATGCGCACAGCGGATGGGCTTTGGATGGGCTTGCTTGCGCGTCTTTTGGCTTTTCGCTATAATAAAGTGCAATCTGTGGATTTTTGAGCACGTGTGAATCAAGGGTTCATTTGCATCAAATATAAGGAGGATCATCACAATGGTAACAGCAGGCGATTTCAGAAATGGTGTTACAATCGAATACGACGGCAAGGTGTGTCAGGTTATCGAGTTCCAGCACGTAAAACCCGGGAAGGGAGCCGCTTTCGTCCGCACCAAGCTCAAGGACATCAAAAACGGCGGTGTTGTTGAGACCTCCTTCCGCCCAACGGAGAAGTTCCCCGCTGCGCATATTGACCGCAAGGATATGCAGTATCTCTACAACGATGGAGATCTCTATTACTTCATGGATGTTGAGACCTACGATCAGATCGCCCTTGCCAAGGACGCAATAGGAGACGCGCTCAAATTCGTCAAGGAGAACGAGATGTGCAAGGTGATCTCCTATCAGGGAGAGGTATTTGCCGTCGAGCCTCCTCTCTTTGTTGAGCTGGCTGTTACCGAGACAGAGCCCGGTTTTGCCGGCAATACCGCGCAGGGCGCGACCAAGCCGGCGACAGTGGAAACCGGAGCCCAGGTCCAGGTTCCCCTCTTTGTTTCTACAGGCGATGTCATTCAGATTGACACCAGAACCGGCGAGTATCTGAAGCGCGTCTGAGAGAGCAAGAGCCCTGTATCACAGGTTTGTTATGAGATTGGGAGGGCACTCGGAGATCATCCGGGTGCTTTCTTTAACTGGAAATGTCGCTTGACACTCCAGATAGGCTTATAGTATATTATCCAAGTCGGCGATAGAGCCAACAGGCTGGCGTGGCACAGATGGTAGCGCACCTCATTGGTAGTGAGGAGGTCACGAGTTCGATTCTCGTCGCTAGCTTTGTAACTCGTTATGGACGAGAGAAGAAAAGGGGCTGTTCCGCGGGAAACTGCGGGCGGTTCCTTTTTTCTCACCTCTATTACAGATGAGTTTTTGGGTCAGACTTTGAGAATCTTCTTTGTAGGGAACTTCTTGAAGATGAAGACATCGAATTAAGAGCTGAGCGAGCCTTTTGCAAATGAATCCGAGGAGGTAGACTGATGGATAAGATCCCTTTTTTGACCAGGGAAAAGGCAGAAGAAATTGCGGCCAGGTATCCCACGCCCTTCCATGTATATGATGAAAAGGGAATCCGACAGAAGGCGCGTGACGTGCGGGAGGCCTTTGCCTGGAATCCGGGCTTCCGCGAGTACTTTGCTGTCAAGGCGACCCCCAACCCCTTTCTGATCAAAATTCTGCAGGAATACGGCTGCGGGACGGACTGCTCTTCGCTGAGTGAGCTCATGCTCTCGGACGCCATTGGTCTGAAGGGGCATGAGATTATGTTCACTTCTAATGACACTCCGGCGGAAGAGTTCCGCTATGCCGCTCAGATCGGGGCTATCATTAATTTTGATGATATCAGTCACATTGATTTCTATGAGAGGGAGGTCGGCCCCCTGCCGGATACCGTATGCTGCCGTTATAACCCGGGCGGCATCTATGAGCTTGCCAATGGCATCATGGATAATCCCGGTGACTCCAAGTATGGTATGACTCACGCTCAGATTATAGAGGCCTATCGAATTCTCAAGGAAAAAGGGGTGAAGCACTTTGGCATTCATGCCTTCCTTTGCTCCAATACGGTGACAAACGATTATTATCCGACTCTGGCCAGAACCCTCTTTACCCTTGTCGCGGAGATCTCAAAGGAGCTTGGGATCAGGTTCGACTTTATCAACCTGTCGGGCGGTGTCGGTATTCCCTATTCGCCGGACCAGACACCCAATGATATTATGGCCATCGGCCAGGGCGTTCACAGGGTCTATGATGAGGTGCTGGTTCCTGCGGGCATGGATCAGATCGCGATCTATACGGAGATGGGGCGCTTTATGATGGGTCCCCACGGAGGCCTGGTCACGCGGGCGATTCACGCCAAACACACCTACAAGGACTATATTGGCGTGGATGCCTGCGCGGCTAATCTGATGCGGCCGGCCATGTATGGGGCATACCATCACATTACGGTTTTGGGAAAGGAGAATGCTCCGCTGACCGAGGTCTATGATGTGACAGGTGCTCTCTGCGAGAACAATGACAAATTTGCCATCGACCGCAAGCTGCCAGCCATTGAGAATGGAGATCTGCTCTTCATCCACGATACCGGCGCCCATGGCTTTTCTATGGGATACAACTACAATGCCCGCCTGTGGAGCTCCGAAATTCTGCTCAAGGAGGATGGAAGCTTTGAACTGATTCGCCGGGCCCAGACCCCCAGGGACTATTTTGCGACCTTTGATTGTTTTGATATCCTGGATGGGATGAACTGGGAGGCCGGCAGGTAAGACGAAAGTAAGACTCAGCAGACGACAGGACCTGGTCAAGCTGCCCGCAGACGACAGGACCTGGTCAAGCTGCCCGCAGACGACAGGAGCCTGTGTCAGAATTTGCCTTGCATTCTCTTTCGAGTCTATGATAGTATACTTTTCAGCGGTTCTGCAGAGGGCAGGATCATTCGCAGGAGTGGCGGAATGGCAGACGCAGCAGACTCAAAATCTGCCGGTAGCAATATCGTGTGGGTTCAAGTCCCATCTCCTGCATAGCCAAAGGGGCTGAGAGAACAGAAGGCTGATCACGAGAGATCGCACATGTACTTTGGATGCGGTGCGAAGAGGTGGTCAGCCTTTCTTGTCATAGAATTCCTATGTTTTTTCACAGGCTGATATGGACCCTTGTTAACACGGCCGCATTTTCAGACAGCCCTAATTCTTTTTCTCATGGTCTGATATGGTTGTCGATTTGTTATTGCATGGGGCTGGAAGTGACCTGCCTGCACACGGAGCTGCGGCGACGACATGGTCTGCGTTATAAATGCTACGGAGAGCGACCTATCAGCGCATAGGACAGTGAAAACGATATCGTCTACATTATAGATGCCATAGAGAGTAATCTGCCGACCTATGGGACTGTGCGTTTGACATCAGGTCTCTCCTGAAGGACAATAAGGACGGGAAAATTTATACGGAGGAGGTGAGTCCATTTGAAGTTCAAGAAAATCAGTGATAATGCCATTCGCTGTACGATTACAGCGGACGAGATGTCCAGCTACGACATTCAACTGGACGACCTCTTAGAGGATCGCAAGAAGGCGGAGACCTTCCTCCGCTATGTTTTGGAGGAGGCCAGGGAAGAGGTCAATTTCACAGCCAGTGAAGAGGCACTCTCGGTACAGCTGTCTGTTATGCCCGGAGGGGATGTATCCATGATGATCTCCGGCGGACAGGAAGAAAGCCTCCACGACGTGATAGACCAGCTCAAGGATACCCTGAGCGAACTCGGGCTGAACCCGGATGCCGGGGATGGTCAGAAGGAAACCGAGTCCGGAGAGGGACTATCGCTGACTCAGTCGGCACAGGAACTTGAAAACAGACCTGAGCAGAAGAGCGAGGGCGTCAGCCACGGCAAGGATGCGGCCAGGGCGCCTGCGGTTGCCTCCGCGGAGATTGATATCAGTCAGCGGCCTCCTACGGCGTCGGACATGGTTATGGCCAGAATGGGAGAGGAGATCGCCCGGCAGTCCGTCGGACGAAAGAATCTTCTGGCGCAGTTGGACAAGCCTCTCTGGGCGGAGTTTTCGAGCTTTGAGCATTTGCTGGGAATGCTGACTCATACAGAATTGCCCAGGGAGATCCCCTCTGAACTCTACCGAAGAGATCAAATCTACTATCTTCGTCTCTTCTTTGCGGATCAGGTGGATGTAGTGGCCAAATGCGCCCTGTCTATCTCAGAGTACGCTGATTTTATGTATGCGGAAGAGGAGGGCTTTCTGACCTTCCGGGAGCATGCCGACTTGATTTTGGACAGGGATGCTGTTGCCGCGCTGTACCGCTTGACCGAGTGACTTGGATGCATCAATCGTCACGAAATCCGTCTTGACTTGTGCCCGAACCACTTGTGAAAGTCTGACAGGGGCCGCAATACCATTTCATATTGCGCCTGGGGTTTTCGCCCGGACATCTTGCGGAAATGGCTGGATTTGAAAGAGATTTTCTCTCTTTCACAAGGCCGGATGCCTTCTGTAAAGGGGGGACTTTCTAGTGGATTTGGCAGATTGAACATACAAGATCTGGTAATTCCGCAGACTTTTGACCAAGTTGCTGAAAGTTACAGAAATCATAGATTTAGTGGAATACACAGTGGAAGATTCGCTAGATCTTGTATAAAATAGACCTAACAGGGGTGATAGCTATGTTAGGTATGAGAGAGTTGCGCTTTGACAAGCACATTAATAAGGATGTCGTGCTCTGTGTGTCCACGAATCACAGAGCTTCCAGTTCTACGATTGAGGCCTTGAACGAGGATTCCATTTCTTACTCACTGAATGTGAAGAAAGTACCCTTCTATCGGCGCAAGGAGTATCATGGAGCGTCAACAGTGTGTGTGATTTCTATCAACCGAAATCTTTACCACCGGGCGAGAAGGAGTCTGGAGCGGATAGATCCGATCTATCGGAGAAGATTACAGTTGAATGTAATCTAAGGGGGCCTGCCTGGAGGGATTTCTGTCTGGAGGTGTTTTTGTCCGGCAGATTCCCTGGATGGCGTAATTCTTTTCTTGGAGGGGTTCTTTATCCAACGGAATTCCTTTCCTGTCCAACAGTGCGGATGAGCTGAATATTGTATATTCTAAGGGGCGAGAAGAGATTCTTGGCCCCTTTCGTTATGACAAGAGACCACATGCGCTGCCTGTATTCCGGTTGATTTGAGGGATGAGGGAGATTTGGGAGTGGATTATTGAGGAGAGAAGCATGGAGACGAAGGCTTTATTTTTTGATATCGACGGGACCCTGGTCAATCAGAAGGGCGTTTTTTTGGACTCGGCAAAAAGAGCCCTGAAGCGGGCCAGGGCGAATGGACATAAGCTTCTTTTGTCCACAGGCCGCAATTTCGCCCAGATCTACCCGCAGCTGATTGACTTTGGCTTTGACGGCTATGTCTGCGCCGCGGGGGCCTATGTCAAATGCGACGGGAATCTGATTTATCACGAGACGATGAAGGAGGAGGAGCTCAAGCCCCTGACGGATTTCTTTCTGGCCCATGATATCATGGTGGGGCTGCAGGTGGAGGACGGATCTTACGTTACGCCGCGCGGTCTTAAGCAGATCAGAGAGGGTTTTAAGAAGCTGGGCATTTCCGGGGGAAATATGGACTCTGTCCTGGAAGGCGTCCATGTTGTGGATAATTTTGATCGGGTGAAGGGAGTGGAGAAGCTCTTCTACAACTGGGCGGATGTCACAGTCGACGAACTTGCCGATCAGACCAGCGACTATTTCTCGGTTTTGCCGGCCTCTTTCGCGGATGTCATGGACCAGTACTCCGGGGAGATCACCATCCGGGGAATTACCAAGGCCAGGGGAATGGAACGGGCGCTGGACTACTATGGAATTGACCGGGAGAATTCCGTCAGCTTCGGGGACGCCTTCAATGACCTGGAGATGATGGAATATGCCGGAATTGGCGTGGCTATGGGCAATGCCAGAGATGAGGTGAAAGAGGCGGCTGACTATGTGACGGATCATATTGACCGGGACGGGATTGCAAAGGCCGTGGAGAAGCTGGGACTGGCCTGAGCGCATATTAGAATTGCCCGCCGAAGATCTGTGCCCGGGGAAATACCCGCTGAAAATCCCTGCCGGGGAAATGTCCTTTAAAGATGACTCAGATCAATGGACCGCGGATTACAGGTGCAAGCCCTTTTGGTTATAGATTCGATAAGGGATTGCTATAGACGGGGACAGGCTGATTCATTGCATTAAAGAGGCAAAAACACTAAGATATGAAGCAATAGCCAAACAGGCAGTGGGCAGAGAGAGGAGAGCGATCTATGGATTATAAGATCGGCGTTATTTCCGGAGACGGAATCGGTCCTGAGATCGTCGCTGAGGCAAAGAAGGTCTTAGATGCCGTCGGGAAGATCTATGGGATTTCCTTCAATTACACAGAGATCCTGATGGGCGGCATTTCCATTGATAAGACAGGAAAGCCTCTGACAGAGGAAGCCATTGCGGACGCGAAAGCCTCAGATGCTGTACTCATGGGATCCATCGGCGGAAACACAGCGACCAGTCCCTGGTATCAGCTCCCGCCCAGTCTTCGCCCCGAGGCAGGTTTGCTGGCTTTGCGAAAGGCTTTGAAGCTCTTTGCAAACCTCCGCCCGGCCCTGCTCTATCCGCAGTTAAAGGAGGCCTGTCCCCTGCGCGACGAGATTGTCGGAGACGGCTTTGATATGATCATTGTCCGTGAGTTGACCGGGGGTCTCTATTTTGGAGCGAGAAAGACAGAGGAAATTGACGGACGGATCACGGCGACAGACACCCTGACCTACAATGAGGATGAGATCCGCCGCATCACCAGAAAGGCTTTTGACGTGGCTTCCAGGCGCAGGAAGAAGCTCACATCTGTCGACAAGGCCAATGTGCTCGATTCCTCTAGACTCTGGAGAAAGATTGTAGAGGAAGTGGCCGGGGATTACCCTCAGGTAGCTTATGAGCATATGCTGGTGGATAACGCGGCTATGCAGCTGGTGAAGGATCCGGGGCAGTTCGATGTAATTCTGACGGAGAATATGTTCGGCGATATCCTCTCCGATGAGGCCTCTATGCTGACGGGATCAATCGGGATGTTGGCGTCCGCCAGTCTGAATGAGACCAAGTTCGGTCTCTATGAGCCCTCCGGCGGGTCTGCCCCCGATATTGCCGGTCAGGGGATTGCCAATCCGATTGCCACGATTTTATCCGCGGCGATGATGCTTCGATTCTCTTTGGACCAGGATCGGGCCGCGGACGCCATTGAAGCGGCTGTGGCAGGGACTCTGGAAGAGGGATACCGTACGGCTGATATTATGCCTCAGAGAGAGACCCGGGGAATCCGGCAGGTCTCTACTTGTGAGATGGGAGATTTGATCTGCCAGAGACTGGTGTGAACAAAAGGAGATTGTTATGATCAGCGATAATATGAAAGCAGGCAAGCAGCAGGCTCCGGCTCGCTCTCTTTTAAATGCCCTCGGTTTCACTCCGGAGGAGATCAGAAAACCGCTGATCGGAATTGTCAGCGGCTATAATGAAATCGTTCCCGGTCATATCGATCTGGACAAGATCTCCGACGCCGTCAAGCTGGGAGTCGCGGAGGCCGGCGGCACTTCGGTTGTCTTCCCGGCAATTGCCGTCTGTGACGGCCTGGCTATGGGCCACATCGGCATGAAGTACTCTCTGGTGTCCAGAGATCTGATCGCCGATTCGACCGAGGCGATGGCCATTGCCCACCAGTTTGACGGGCTGGTGATGATTCCAAACTGCGACAAGACCGTTCCGGGGATGCTGATGGCGGCCGCCCGCATCAATATCCCTACGGTTGTCGTATCCGGAGGCCCCATGCTGGCCGGACATGTGAGGGGGGAGAAGACTTCATTATCCTCTATGTTTGAGGCGGTCGGAGCCAACGCGGCGGGGAAGATGGACGATGAGACCCTGGACTGCTTTGAAAACGGGGCCTGCCCCACTTGCGGTTCCTGCTCCGGTATGTACACGGCCAACTCCATGAATTGTCTGACCGAGGCTCTGGGCATGGGACTGCGAGGCAACGGAACCATTCCCGCTGTTTATTCCGAGCGCCGCAAGCTGGCAAAGAGAGCCGGCTATACCGTTATGGATCTGGTCAGAAAGGATGTTCGCCCCAGAGATATTATGACCAGAGATTCCATTTTAAATGCCCTGACTGTCGATATGGCCCTGGGCTGCTCTACCAACTCCATGCTTCATCTGCCGGCGATTGCCCATGAGATCGGCTTTGATTTTGATATCGCCTTTGCCAATCCCATCTCCGAGCAAACTCCCAATCTCTGCCATCTTGCCCCGGCGGGACATCACTATATTGAAGAGCTCAACGAGGCCGGCGGCGTCTATGCCGTCATGCATGAGCTGGCCAAAAAGGGTCTGATCCATGAGGACTGTCTGACCGTGTCCGGCAAGACGATCGGCCAGGCAATTGCGGGCGCTGTCAACTTAAATCCTGAGGTGATCCGCCCTGTCGAGAATCCGTATTCCGAGAAGGGGGGGCTTGCGGTTTTGACCGGGAATATGGCCCCGGACGGCTCTGTGGTCAAGAGATCCGCCGTTGCCCCGCAGATGATGCGTCACGAGGGGCCGGCCCGTGTCTTCGACTGTGAGGAGGACGCGATCAAGGCCATTAAGGGAGGAAAGATTGTATCGGGAGACGTCGTGGTGATCCGCTACGAGGGCCCAAAGGGGGGGCCGGGAATGCGGGAAATGTTAAATCCAACCTCTGCCATTGCGGGCATGGGTCTGGGTGAGTCGGTCGCCCTGATCACTGACGGCCGTTTCTCAGGGGCTTCCAGAGGGGCTTCTATCGGTCACGT
The DNA here is from genome assembly GCF_000524295.1 of Shuttleworthella sp. MSX8B. NCBI lineage: Bacteria > Bacillati > Bacillota > Clostridia > Lachnospirales > Lachnospiraceae > Shuttleworthella > Shuttleworthella sp. MSX8B. The sequence goes on along the minus strand of NZ_JAQT01000033.1, from coordinate 152,366 downwards.
CTCTCCCGAGGCGGCTGTCGGCGGCCCGATTGCTCTGATTGAGGAGGGAGATATCATCGAAATTGATATTCCCGCCATGCGTCTGAACGTCAGAGTCTCTGAGCAGGAGATGGCGGACCGAAAGGCCAACTGGAAGCCGAGAAAGCCCTCTGTTACAACCGGCTACCTGGCTCGCTACGCCGCCATGGTGACTTCAGGAAACCGCGGCGCCGTTCTCGAGATTCCCGGGCGGGAGTGAGGACAGGAGGAGACAGGATGATGCAAATGACAGGATCACAGATATTGATCGAGTGCCTGAAAGAGCAGGGGGTCGATACCGTCTTCGGATACCCGGGCGGGGCGATTTTAAATGTCTACGATGAGCTCTATCGCCACAGGGGTGAGATCCGACATGTTCTGACCAGCCATGAACAGGGAGCTTCACACGCCGCAGACGGCTACGCGCGGGCAACCGGCAGGGTGGGAGTCTGCTTGGCCACGTCCGGGCCGGGCGCGACCAACCTGGTCACGGGAATCGCGACCGCTTATATGGACTCCGTGCCCCTGGTCGCTATCACCTGCAATGTCGGAGTCTCTCTTTTGGGCAAGGATTCCTTCCAGGAGGTGGATATCGCCGGGATTACCATGCCCATCACCAAGCACAATTTTATCGTCAAGGACGTGCACCGGCTGGCCGACACCCTGCGCAGAGCCTTTGCAATTGCAAAGAGCGGACGTCCCGGCCCTGTTCTGGTGGATATTCCCAAGGATGTGACTGCGGCCACAGCGGCCTTTGAGAACAGGCCATTGACTCCGCTGTCTAAAAAGAAAGAGAAGATCAGTCAGGAGAGCCTGGAAAAGGCCGCCCGCATGATTCGGGCCTCCAAGCGCCCCTATATCTTTGTCGGCGGAGGAGCTGTGATCTCGGGAGCGGCGGAGGAACTGGCGACATTTGCCGGACTGGTGGACGCCCCGGTCTGTGACTCTCTGATGGGTAAGGGGGCATTTGACGGAGATGATCCCGCCTACTCCGGCATGCTGGGCATGCATGGAACCAAGGCATCCAACTTCGGCGTCAGTCGGTGCGACCTCTTAATCGCGATCGGGACCCGTTTCTCTGATCGTGTGATCGGAAATCCCAAGGCCTTTGCCAGAGACGCTAAAATTCTCCACATCGATATCGATCCCGCCGAGATCAACAAGAATATTGTGGTCAATGCGGATGTCATTGGGGATGTTAGAGAAGTTCTCATGGCATTGAATCGCCTCCTGGAGCCATGTGAGCACACGGACTGGAAGAGGGAAGTAGAAGAGGCCAAAGAGCGCTTTCCTCTGACCTATGACCGGTCCGAGCTCTCCGGCCCCTATCTGGTCGAGAAGATCTGTGAGAAGACGAAGGGAGACGCTATTATTGTGACGGAAGTGGGACAGCACCAGATGTGGGCGGCCCAGTATTACCGCTTTCATCGCCCGCGCCAGTTTCTGACTTCCGGCGGACTGGGAACTATGGGTTACGGTCTGGGAGCAGCTATCGGAGCGCAGATCGGCTGCCCTGACAAGCAGGTAATCAACATTGCCGGCGACGGCTGCTTTCGCATGAACATGAATGAGATCGCGACGGCTGTGCGGGAACATCTGCCCCTGATCGAGGTCATTGTTGATAACCGCGTTCTGGGCATGGTTCGACAGTGGCAGGATCTCTTTTACGGGAAACGCTACTCCCAGACCATCCTTTCTGACAATATTGACTATGTCAAGCTGGCGGAGGCCATGGGGGCGACAGCCTATGCGGCCTCTGCGAAAGAAGAGTTTGATGCCGCGCTCGATGCGGCCCTGGCGGCTAAGGGTCCGGTTCTCATCGACGCCCATATCAACTCCGATTTCAAGGTATGGCCCATGGTTGCGCCCGGGAAGTCGATCTCACAGGCATTCGACAAGAAGGACCTGGACGAGGGAATTGAGATCAAATGAGGGATTGTTTTAATACACCGATCCAGAGAAAGGAAATCAGAATGAGCAGAGTCTATAACTTTTCCGCTGGTCCGGCGGTTCTGCCGGAGGAAGTCTTACGGGAGGCGCAGGAAGAGATGATGGATTACCGCGGCTGCGGCATGTCTGTCATGGAGATGTCACACCGCTCGTCGATGTTTCAGCAGATCATCGACGAGGCGGAGGCGGATTTTCGCTCACTGCTGGGAGTCCCGGATCACTACAAGGTTCTTTTCCTGCAGGGGGGTGCTTCTCAGCAGTTTGCAGCCATCCCCATGAATCTGATGCGGCATAAGAAGGCAGGCTATATTATCACCGGACAGTGGGCCAAAAAGGCGGCTGCCGAGGCCAGGAAGTACGGTCAGGTTGTCGAGCTCGCCTCTTCCGCGGACAAGACCTTCTCCTATATTCCCGATCTCTCCCGGCTCCCCATCACAGAGGATATGGACTATGTCTATATCTGCCAGAACAACACCATTTACGGGACCCGTTATTCGGAACTGCCTGATACCAAGGGGCGTGACCTGGTCAGTGACGTCTCCTCCATGTTCCTGTCTGAACCTGTGGATATTTCAAACTATGCCATCATGTACGGGGGCGTGCAGAAAAACGTAGGTCCGGCCGGTCTTGTCATTGATGTGATCCGTGAGGACCTGATCCGCGAGGACCTGGACGAGGATGTTCCGACCATGCTCCGTTTTGCCACCCAGGCAACTGCCGGATCTCTCTATAATACTCCAAACTGCTGGGCCATCTACATCTGCGGCAAGGTTTTCAAGTGGCTTAAGAACATGGGCGGCCTTGCTGTCATGAAGCAGAGAAATGAGGAAAAAGCCGCTGTTCTCTACGATTTCCTGGACCGGTCGGAGCTCTTTCACGGGACGGTCGCCAGGAGGGATCGGTCGATGATGAATGTCCCCTTTGTGACAGGAGATAAAGATCTGGACGCGAAATTTGTCGCCGAGGCCAAGGGGGCGGGTCTGGAGAATCTCAAGGGACACAGGACCGTCGGCGGTATGAGAGCATCCATCTATAATGCCATGCCGAAGGCAGGCGTTGAGAAGCTGGTCGATTTCATGGAAGATTTCGAGAAGAAGAATCGCTGAGTAAGAATTGCCTATATCAGGAAAGGGAGAATCCTATGTATAATTACGCAACCCTGGATCATATTGCAAAGATCGGGACAGACCTCTTCAGCACGGATTACCGGCGCGTTGAGGAGGTTGAGAGAGCGGACGCAATTTTGGTTCGATCTTCCAAGATGCATGAGATGGCCTTTTCCGACCAGCTTCTGGCCATCGCCAGGGCCGGTGCCGGAGTCAACAATATTCCCCTGGATCGCTGTGCCCAAGAGGGAATTGTCGTATTCAATACTCCCGGCGCCAATGCCAACGCGGTCAAGGAGCTGGTGATTGCAGGCATGCTCCTGGCATCCCGTGACATTGTCGGAGGGATCGACTGGGTCAAGGCCAATGCCGCTGATCCGGATATCAGTAAGGCGGCGGAGAAGGTCAAGAAGCAGTTTGCCGGTCGGGAGCTGACAGGCAAGAAGCTGGGCGTCATCGGTCTGGGAGCAATCGGGCAGAGAGTGGCCAATACGGCTCTGCATTTGGGCATGAATGTACTGGGCTATGATCCTTATATCTCTGTCGGCGCTGCCTGGAATCTGTCCAGAAATGTACAGCACGTCTCCAATGTGGAGGAAATCTACAGAAACTGCGATTATATCACCCTGCACGTGCCCGCTTTGGACTCTACCAAGGGGATGATCTCCAAGGCCGCTGTTCAGCAGATGAAGGAGGGGGCGGTTATCCTAAACTTCGCCAGAGACCTGCTGGTCAATGAGGAAGCCCTCTTAAACGGGATTGCCGCCGGGAGAATCAGGGCCTATGTGACTGACTTTGCCAATCCGACTGTCGCCGGCGCCCAGGGCGTGATTGTAACCCCCCATCTGGGCGCGTCCACTGCGGAGGCAGAGGACAACTGCGCTGTCATGGCTGTCGAGGAGATTCGCAACTATATTGAGAACGGAAATATCATCAATTCGGTGAACTTCCCCCGCTGCGACATGGGTGAATGCTCGGCAGAAAGCCGTCTGGCCGTCCTGCACAAGAACTCCAAGGGAACTCTGGCGGCCATCACGAGCATCGTTGGCGACGCGGATGTCAACGTGGCCGATATGACCAATAAGTCCAGGGATGTCTATGCCTACACCCTGATGGATCTGGATTCCGCCCTGCCAAAGGACCTGGTCGCAAAAATTGACGCGCTGGAGTCCGTGATCAAGGTGAGGGTAGTCAAGTAGATCGAAAGCTTCACCCGCGCGGAAAAATGAGTGCTCATAAGGGATGTGTCAGAGGCAGTCCTTATGAGCGCTTTTTGACGTTTACATTTCTTCGGCTCCTCGTTTTCCCTTCGCTTTTTAGCATTTACATTTTTCCATTCACATTTTTTCAGGCACTGGCGAAAAGCAATCGCTTTCTTTATACTTAATCTGTGTGTTTTCCGCTCTCTGGAGGTGGATATGAAAAACAAAAAACAAAAATTAACTCTGGCAGCAAGCCTTGTCATGGTACTTGTCGTCTTTATCGGTGAGTTGATTCTGCAGATGTGGGAGAAGGATAAAGCATGAATATCAGCGAGCTCTTTGCCGGAGATGTCAGCCCTCAGAAGTGGATCAGTGGGCAGATTCCGGGCATTTTGACCTTCTTCTGGTCCGTTGTAATCGCCCTGATTGTCTGGGGACTGGGAGTCAAGCTGTCCGGTCTGATCCGCAGCTTGATCCGCAAGACCATGAAGCGGCAGAATATTGATACGGGGGCGATTCAGTTTATCGACTCCCTTCTCAAGTGGCTGGTCTACCTGGGCCTGGCGCTGGTTGTCCTCAGGGTCTTTGGCGTGCAGACGGCTTCCGCGGCCGCAGCGATTGCCTCCTTGGGCGTGACGGCGGGCCTGGCCCTGCAGGGGTCTCTGTCAAATTTTGCGGGCGGGGTTTTGATCCTGCTCCTCCATCCCTTTCGGGTGGGAGACTATATTATTGAGGACACGCACGCGAATGAAGGAACCGTCATCGAGATCACGGTCTTTTACACCAAGCTCAAGTCCTTTGACAATAAGATCATTGTGATTCCCAACGGAACGCTGGCCAATACCTCTCTTACTAATGTGACCCATGCCGATAAACGGATGATCAACCTGGTCGTAGGTATTTCCTATGAGGACGACATCAAGAGGGCCAAGGATCTGCTCATGCGCCTGATCAAGGAGGAGCCGAGAGCTCTGGACACGGAACCCTATCGGGTTTTTGTATCGGAACTGTCCGATTCCTCCGTGAAGCTGGGCGCCCGCTTCTGGGTTCCCACAGATGAGTACTGGAATGTTCACTGGGCCATGCTGGAGAAGATCAAACTGACCTTTGATGCCGAGGGGATCCGCATTCCCTTCCGGCAGATGGATATCCATATGGATCGGACCTGATCCCAATAAACTTCGCATTCGTCCAGATGGAAATTGCAGGAGATTCAGATCTCAGTCACCGGCGGAGGGATTTGCTGCCGGAGATGCAATCTCAGCTGTCGGCGGAGGAATTTGCTGCCGGAGATGCAATCTCAGCTGTCAGTGGAGGGACATACTGCAGAGGATTCAAACTTCAGTCGTCGGCCAGGCTGTGGCAAGAGGGAGAAAGCAGAGACTTTTATGACGAAAATCAATGATGCTTATGAGCTTTTAGAGAAGGAAGAACTGGGGGACATCGGCTCAGAAGGGCTGCTCTTGCGCCATAAGAAGTCCGGCGCGACTCTGGTTCTGCTGCAGAATGACGATGACAACAAGGTCTTCTACATCGGCTTCCGGACGCCCCCGGCCGACTCTACGGGCGTCGCCCATATTATCGAGCACTCGGTTCTCTGCGGGTCGGATCGGTATCCGGTCAAGGATCCCTTTGTGGAGCTGGTCAAGGGCTCTTTGAATACCTTTCTCAATGCCATGACCTATCCGGATAAGACGGTCTATCCCGTGGCCTCCTGCAATGACAAGGACTTCGACAACCTGATCGATGTCTACATGGACGCGGTTCTCCATCCGCGCATATACAGCCGGCCGGAGATCTTCATGCAGGAGGGCTGGCACTATGAATTAGAAAACAGAGAGAACCCCATCGAGATCAATGGCGTCGTTTACAATGAGATGAAGGGCGCCTTTTCATCTCCGGATGACGTCTTAGAGCGGCAGGTCATGAACTCCCTTTTCCCGGACACCCCTTACGGAGTTGAATCCGGCGGAGATCCCGCCTGTATCCCGGATCTGACCTATGAGGACTTCCTTGACTTTCACAGGAGATATTACCATCCCTGCAACGCCTATATCTATCTCTATGGTAATTTCAACGCGGAGGACAAGCTGGACTATCTGGATCGTGTCTACCTGAGCCATTATGAGGCGATCGAGCTTGACAGCCGGATTCCCCTTCAGAGACCCTTTGGGCAAATGAGCCGTCTGGAGAAAACCTATCCGATTTCCGCGGAGGAGGATGAGGAGGGCGCCAGCTATCTCTCCTGCAATCTGGCGGTCGCTACGGCCCTGGATCCGATGCTCTATCAGGCCTTTAAAATTCTGGACTATGCCCTTTTGAACTCCCCGGGCGCGCCAGTCAAGAAAGCGTTGATCGACGCGGGCATCGGAAAGGATATCTACGGGGGCTATGATTCGGGAACTTTGCAGCCGGTCTTTTCCATTACAGCCAGGGGAGCGAATCCGGGGGACGAGAAAGCATTTTTGGAGATCATCCGCAAGACTCTGACGGATCAGGCAGAGGGGGGGATTGACTCCAGGGCTCTCTACGCGGCTATCAATATGGCTCAGTTCCATTTTCGGGAGGCTGATTACGGCCGTTATCCCAAGGGCCTGATCTGGGGGCTTCAGCTGCTGGACTCCTGGCTCTATGATGAGCGTCAGCCCTTTTTGCACCTGCATGTCAGCAGGGTCCTGGAGGAGCTTCGCGAGAGGGTCAGTCAGGGTTATTTCGAGCAGCTGATCCGGCAGTATCTGCTCGAGAATACCCACGCCTCCCTGGTAAAGCTCGTCCCGGAGAGAGGGCTGGCAAGCCGCAGGAATCAGGCGCTTGCCGGGAAGATGGCCGCTTATAAGGCAGGCCTTTCTGCGGAGGAAATCGAGGCGCTGGTCGAGCAGACCAGGCATTTGCAGGAGTATCAGGAGAGGGAGGATTCGCCGGAGGAGCTCGCGAAGATTCCCATGCTCAAAAGAGAGGACCTGCGCCGCGAGATAGATCCGATCGACTGCCAGGTGAAAAAGAGCGGCAATTTCACAGTCCTGCACCACAATGTGGAGACCAACGGCATTCACTATCTGACGCTGGTTTTTGCCGCCAGTCACATTGCCCAGGAGGATCTGGGCTTTCTGTCCTTTTTGACCAGGCTTTTAGGACAGGTGGACACGGAGCGGTATCGCTATACTGATCTGACCAATGCCATCAATCTGACAAGCGGGGGGATCAGCACCAGTATTGAGAACTATCCGGGAAGAGACGGGAGCTATCAGCTGGCTGTGGAGGTTCATGCCAAATTCTTCTACGCTGATATGGATCCTGTCGTCCGGCTGATGGAGGAGCTGATGTTGACCAGCTCCTTCGCGGACAGCAGGCGATTGAAGGAGCTTCTTGACGAGGAGATCCTGCGTATGGAGGCCAGACTCATGAGCTCGGGCCATACGGTTGCGGCCAATCGGGCGGGATCTTACTTTTCCACCGCGGGCAAGGTGTCTGACGAGATCGGCGGGATCGGCTATTACCGTTTCCTAAAGGAGACGGCGGAGGACTTTGATAAAAAGGCAGGTCTGGTAAAAGACAAGCTGGTCAATCTCAAACATGCCATTTTCCGCCCGGAAAACATGCTGGTATCCTCCACATCCGGTCAGGAGGGAATCAGGCAGGCGGAGGGCTGTCTGTCCCAGATAGAAGAGAGACTTTTCCGCGACCATTACTGCCTGCCGAAGGCAGAAAAAATCGTGACTTCGGATCCCAACGAGGCCTTCAAATCCGCCTCTCAGGTCAACTATGTGGCCAGAAGCGGCGATTTTGGCAGGGAGGGCTTTGCCTATCAGGGAGCGATGCGTATCCTGGATACGATCCTGGGCTACGACTATTTCTGGAACAATATCCGGGTCAAGGGCGGGGCCTATGGCTGCATGTCCTCCTTCAGCAGAAATGCCCAGCTGGTCTTCATGTCCTATCGGGATCCCAGGCTGCAGGAGACCAAGGAGGTCTTCGATCAAACGCCTGATTTCCTGCGCGCTTTTGACGCAAATGAGCGGGACATGACCAGGTTTATCATAGGAACCCTGTCAGGGATGGATACTCCGCTGACGCCCTCCATGCGAGGCAGCCGGGGATTGGCCGCCTATATGAGCGGCCTTACGGACCGCGTGCTGCAGAAGGAAAGAGACCAGATCATTCATGCCGGGGCGGAGGATATTCGCAGGCTGGCGGAACCCGTTGAGGCGGCTTTACGCCAGGGTTATATCTGCGTCGTCGGCAATGAGGACGCGATTGAGGCGAAGAGGGAGCTCTTTTCCAGGGTAGAGTCCCTTCTGTAAGAAGGGTATATCCTGATCGGCTCACAGCAGTGTTCAGAGTATCAATGGAAAAGAGAGACAGCATGAAAAATCCTGTGACAAAAAGCGGCTTTGTCGCTATGATCGGCCGTCCAAATGTGGGCAAGTCCACCCTGATGAATCAGCTGATCGGGCAGAAGATCGCCATTACGTCCAACAAGCCTCAGACCACGCGAAACCGCATTCAAACTGTTTACACGGATCCCGATCGGGGGCAGATTGTATTTTTGGACACCCCAGGAATCCACCAGGCCAAAAATAAGCTGGGTCAGTACATGGTTGGCGTGGCTGAGCGCAGTATGAAGGATGTGGATCTGATCCTCTGGCTGATCGAGCCCGATACCAGGGTGGGCGGGGGCGACCGCCATATTCTAAAGGAGCTTGAGCAGATTCAGGTCCCGGTTTTTCTGGTCATCAACAAGATCGACATGGTGAAGAAGGAGAAAATTCTTGCGGTGATCGATACCTATCGGGGGGAGTATGATTTCGATGAGATCCTTCCCGTCTGTGCCAGAAGCGGTGATGGATGCAAAGATCTGATCGAGAGCATTTTCTCGCGACTGCCCCAGGGACCCATGTTTTACGACGAGGATACCGTGACGGATCAGCCCATGCGGCAGATCGCGGCGGAGATCATCCGGGAGAAGGCCCTCTATGCGCTGGACAAGGAGGTGCCCCACGGGATCGCCGTCGCCATGGATGTCATGAAGAGACGTCCCGGCAGGAAGCTATGGGATATCGAGGCGACCATCATCTGTGAGAGAGAATCCCACAAGGGAATCATCATTGGCAAGAGAGGGGCCATGTTAAAACGGATCGGATCGGATGCCCGCTATGAGCTGGAGCGGATGCTTTCTTCCAAGGTCAATCTCCGCCTCTTTGTCAAGGTCAAGGAGAACTGGAGAGACAGCGACTTCCTCATCAGGAACTTCGGCTATCGCAGAGAAGATGAGCAATGAGTCAGAGTTTGATTGTGACGGGGATGGTGCTGTCCGCTATGCCCATCGGGGAATTTGACAAGAGAGTGGTGCTTCTGACCCGGGAGCTGGGGGAGATTTCCGCCTTTGCCCGGGGAGCCAGGCGGCCGCGCAGCCAATTGCTGGCAGCAACCGGCCCCATGGCCTTCGGAACCTTTGAACTGTATGAGGGACGCAATTCCTATACCCTGGCCAGGGCCAGTATTGAGGCCTATTTTCTGGAGATTGCCGAAGATTACGACAAGGTATGTCTGGCCGCCTATTTTCTGGAGATGGCTGAGTACTACGGGATAGAGAACAGCGATGAGTCCCAGCGGCTTCTTTTGCTCTATCAGACCTTAAGAGCCCTTGCCAGCGATAAATTCTCACCCCGCCTTCTTCGGATCATCTACGAGATCCGGACGATGGGGATCAACGGGGAATATCCGGATGTCTTCTCCTGCGCAGCCTGCGGCAGGAAGGAGGGGCTCGCCTATTTTCACATGGGAAGGAGGGCGGTTATCTGCAGCGACTGCCAGCCTGTGGAAGGAGGACGGCCCATTTCTGCGTCGGCCCTCTATGCCTTTCAGTTCATCCTGAGCGCCCCCATGAAGAAGCTCTTCTCCTTTCGCCTGACGGATCCGGTGGAAGAGGAGGTCTGGCAGCTTTTGCGGGAGTATCAGGGGAGATACTTGGAACACAGCTTCAAGGCGGAGGCCTTTCTATCATCCCCGGGGAAGGGCTGAGATGTAAGACCCTTTTTTCCGCAATCAAGGGACTTATTTTTCCTCCAAAAGATCAATGAAGGCGAATGGAAGACGGCATGAAGGCGAATGGAAGACGGCATGGAGACGGATGGCGGTCGGATCGCCCCTTTTCTTGCAATAAAAGGGGCTTGTCCTTATAATGACAGAGATTGTGTGAAGGAAGAAGACAGGTCTGCCAGGCCTGGCTGCCCGGCAAAAGAGTAAGAGGTATCTAGTATGGAAAAGACAATGGAGAAGATTGTTGCTTTGGCCAAGGCGAGAGGTTTCGTCTACCCGGGCTCCGAGATTTACGGCGGTTTAGCCAATACCTGGGATTATGGGAACCTGGGCGTTGAGCTCAAGAATAATGTCAAGCGGGCCTGGTGGCAGAAGTTCATCCAGGAGAGCCCGCAAAATGTCGGTATTGACGGCGCCATTCTCATGAATCCGCAGACCTGGGTTGCCTCCGGTCATCTGGGTTCCTTCTCCGATCCTCTGATGGACTGCAAGGAGTGCCACGAGCGCTTCCGGGCGGACAAGATCATCGAGGATTTCGCCCAGGAGCATCAGATCGCCCTGCCCTCTTCCGTTGATGGCTGGTCCAACAAAGAGATGGAGGACTGGATTCAGGAGAACAATGTTCCCTGTCCCTCCTGCGGCAAGCACAACTTCACGGAGATCCGCCAGTTCAACCTCATGTTCAAGACCTTCCAGGGGGTTACCGAGGATGCCAAGAACACCGTCTATCTGCGCCCGGAGACGGCACAGGGCATTTTTGTTAATTTCAAGAACGTACAGCGAACCTCCCGAAAGAAGATCCCCTTTGGAATCGGTCAGATCGGCAAGTCCTTCCGCAATGAGATCACGCCAGGCAACTTCACCTTCCGCACCCGGGAGTTTGAGCAGATGGAGCTGGAGTTCTTCTGCGAGCCTGGCACGGATATGGAGTGGTTTCACTACTGGAGAGGCTTCTGCAGAGATTGGCTCTTGTCTCTTGGCATGAATAAAGACCATATCCGTCTTCGTGACCACGATAAAGAGGAGTTGTCCTTCTACTCCAAGGGGACCACGGATATTGAGTACACCTTCCCCTTTGGCTGGGGAGAACTCTGGGGAATTGCAGATCGGACAGACTACGATCTGACCCGGCACCAGGAGGTCTCCGGCGCCGATATGTCCTACTTCGACGACGCTAAGAATGAGAAGTATATCCCCTATGTCATTGAGCCCTCTCTGGGCGCAGACCGTGTGGTTCTGGCCTTCCTCTGTGAGGCCTATGACGAGGAGAACATCGGGACCGAGGACAAGCCCGATATGCGCACGGTCCTCCACTTCCATCCGGCACTGGCCCCCGTCAAGGTTGGTGTTCTTCCCCTGTCCAAGAAGCTTGCGGAGGGCGCGACAAAGATCTATGAGCGCCTGTCTAAGAAGTTCAACTGCGAGTATGACGACAGAGGTAATATCGGCAAGCGCTACCGTCGCCAGGATGAGATCGGAACCCCCTTCTGCGTCACCTATGACTTCGATTCTGAGACGGACGGGGCTGTCACCGTCCGTGACCGCGACAGCATGGAGCAGGTTCGTCTGCCCATCGAAGAACTTGAGAAGTATCTGGAAGAGAAAATGGCTTTCTGAAGTGCATGATATATGAGCTCTGTAGGATGTGTACCTGCAGGGCTTTTTATATCCTTGAGATTCGCTTCACACCTTAATTAAACAAAACGGGAAAATTACATATTACACACCGCCCAAAACATGGATGGTATTTATTTCAGAAACTGGGCTGGAAAGAGATGGACTGGGAATTTTACAGTGAGTTGGTGGACCATGATCATTGATATTACAAAAGAGTTATTTGTTCTTATATTTATCCTTGGTCTTCTGCTGAGTTGTTTTCTGAAAAAGAGACTGCAATTACAGACAAGATTCTGGGTTATTCTAAGTTTTCTTGTGTATGTGATTTGCCTGGCAAAAATTACTTTGTTTCCTGTTTATTTCTTCCGTGATGAGGACTTGCGCCAGATGAAGGAGGGGGTTGATTCCTATTTTGCTTTCTATCAGCTGATTCCTCTTGCGTCCATACGAAATTACCTGCACGAGGGGGCTTTGCTTCAGCTGATTGGGAATTTTCTTCTCTTATCGCCTCTCTCTGCCTATATTGAAATTTTTACGCGGAGAAAATGGAAAACAGGCAAGAAGATAGCTTTGCTCGCATTCGTGTCTGTTATGATTGAAGCTCTTCAGTTCTTATTTAATGTCGTAAGCGGCTTTCCGGCCAGAACAGCCGATATTGATGATTTTTTCCTGAATACTTCCGGAGCGGTATTGACCCTTGTGATTCTTGTCCTCTTTCGAAAGATGCTTCGAAACCACGAACACTTTAAAGAGACACTTGACTCTCTCTTCTATGATTGATTTTGCGGTTATACCCGCCAGGCGGAGTTCCACTGGCGGGCGTGACTGCAGCGCTTGATGTAATGATGAACATTTTTTATCTACTGAGGTGATCCCATGAAATGTCCTACATGTGGCAAAGAGATGGAGCTAGGAACCATGAACTATACAGGCGCATGGTGTTTAGGTAGTGTCTGGTGGCAGAAGGAGAGGAGTACAGAGACTGTACGGCTTCATGTATATGGGGATGTGGATTATCCGCTTGGAGATAAGGAAAAATGCAGGGGCTACTACTGCCCGGACTGCGAGATGCTGATCCTTCCCAAGGGGAGCCATGACTACCGGGCAAAATAAGGAAAATGTATTTTTACAGGTACAAGATTGGCAGCAAGGGCAAAAATGGGAGAAATAGACTCCCTTTTTGCCCTCATTTTGTACAGATCAGGGTACAGACAATTGACCTTTCGGGTCAGTATGTTATTATTTTACCAGTGCTCAGAGGGAAAACCTCTGGAACATGGAAGTGGCGCTCGATGGATCGGAAAGAGGGCACTTCAGCAGTTAATTTGTAGGAGGAAAATTCAATGGCAAACAAATGGGTCTACAAGTTTACCGAGGGCCGCGCATCCATGCGCAACCTCTTGGGCGGTAAGGGCTGTAATCTGGCTGAGATGACTTACATGGGCATGCCCATCCCTCAGGGATTCACCATCACCACCGAGGCTTGCACCGCTTACTATGACAACGGCAAGGGCCTTCCCCAGGAGGTCCTGGATCAGATCGACGAGAACATCGCCTGGCTGGAGGAGATCAACGGCAAGAAGTTCGGTGATCCCAACGATCCCCTTCTGGTATCTGTCCGCTCCGGTGCCCGCGCGTCCATGCCCGGTATGATGGACACGATTCTGAACCTGGGCTTAAATGACATCGCTGTCGAGGGATTCGCCAAGAAGACCAACAATGAGCGCTTCGCCTATGATTCCTATCGCCGTTTCATCCAGATGTATTCTGATGTCGTTATGGAGGTCTCTAAGTCCCTCTTTGAGAAGGAGATTGATGACGTCAAGGCTAAGAAGGGCATCACCTATGATGTTGAGATGGATGTCGATGATCTGAAGGAGTTGGTTCGCCGCTTCAAGGGCATTTACAAGAACGCGCTGGGAGAGGACTTCCCCCAGGAGGCCAAAAAGCAGTTGCTCGGCGCGGTTTTAGCCGTATTCCGTTCCTGGGATAACCCCCGTGCCATCGTATACCGCCGCATGAACGATATCCCCGGTTCCTGGGGTACTGCCGTGAATGTGCAGACCATGGTATTCGGTAACAAGGGTGAGACCTCCGGTACCGGCGTTGCCTTCACCCGCAATCCCTCTACCGGCGCCAAGGGCATTTTCGGCGAGTACCTGCTCAATGCCCAGGGTGAGGACGTCGTTGCAGGTGTTCGTACACCCCAGCCCATCTCCACACTTGAGAACGCCATGCCCGCAGTCTATAAGCAGTTCATGGAGCTGGCAACCAAGCTGGAGAACCACTTCCATGATATGCAGGATATGGAGTTCACCATCGAGGAGGGCAAGCTCTACTTCCTTCAGACCCGTGACGGCAAGAGAACAGCTCCCGCAGCCATCAAGATCGCCTGTGATCTGGTTGACGAGGGACAGATTGACGAGCAGACCGCGGTAAAGCGCATTGACGCCAAGTCCCTGGATCAGCTCCTGCATCCCTCTTTCGATGCGGAGGCTCTAAAGGCAGGACAGGTGATCGGTACGGCTCTTCCCGCTTCTCCCGGTGCTGCCGCAGGTAAGGTTGTCTTCGATGCGGACGAGGCCAAGGCACAGGGAATCGGCGGCGCAGGTGAGAGAGTCATCCTGGTTCGCCTGGAGACTTCTCCTGAGGATATCGAGGGCATGCATGCCGCTCAGGGTATCCTGACGGTTCGCGGCGGTATGACCTCACATGCAGCTGTCGTTGCCCGCGGAATGGGCACCTGCTGTGTATCCGGCTGCGGTGATATTGTCATCGATGAGGAGGCCAAGGTATTCACCCTGGGCGGAGAGACCTTCCATGAGGGAGATTACATTTCTCTCGATGGTACAACCGGTAAGATCTACAAGGGTGATATCGCCACCAAGGAGGCTGAGATCGGCGGAGACTTCGGCCGCGTGATGGCCTGGGCTGACAAGTACCGCAAGCTGAAGGTTCGCACCAATGCCGATACGCCCGCAGATGCGGCCAAGGCCCGTGAGCTGGGTGCCGAGGGCATCGGTCTCTGCCGTACCGAGCACATGTTCTTCGCTGAGGACAGAATCGCTGCCTTCCGCGAGATGATCTGCTCCGACACCGTCGAGGAGAGAGAGAAGGCTCTTGAGAAGATCGAGCCTTACCAGCAGGGCGATTTCGAGAAGCTCTATGAGGCTATGGAAGGCAATCCGGTGACCATCCGTTTCCTGGATCCCCCTCTTCATGAGTTCGTGCCCAACACCGAGGAAGAGATCAAGAAGCTGGCTGATACCCAGGGCAAGAGCGTACAGCAGATCAAGGATATCATTGCCGGTCTCAAGGAATTCAACCCCATGATGGGTCACAGAGGACTTCGTCTGGCCATTACCTATCCCGAGATTGCCCGCATGCAGACGACTGCCGTTATCCGTGCGGCCATCAAGGTAGCCAAGGCGCATCCCGACTGGAATCTTGTACCTGAGATCATGATTCCTCTCTCTTGCGATGAGAAGGAGCTGGCATTTGTCCGCAACATCGTTGTTGAGACCGCTGACAAGGAGATCGCGGCCGCAGGAGCTGACCTCAAGTATGAAGTCGGCACCATGATCGAGATCCCCAGAGCTGCTCTGACAGCAGATAAGATTGCCAACCAGGCGGAGTTCTTCTGCTTCGGAACCAATGACCTGACCCAGATGACCTACGGTTTCTCCCGTGATGATGCCGGCAAGTTCCTGGATTCCTATTACAGCAACAAGATCTTCGAGTCTGATCCCTTTGCCAAGCTGGATCAGGTCGGCGTCGGCAAGCTGATGGAGATGGCTGTCGATCTCGGCAAGCAGTCCAGACCTCAGCTCCATGCTGGTATCTGCGGCGAGCACGGCGGTGATCCCTCATCCATCGAGTTCTGCCACAGGATCGGTCTTGACTATGTGTCTTGCTCACCTTTCCGTGTGCCCATCGCCCGTCTGGCAGCAGCACAGGCCGCTCTGAAGGATTGAGATAATAGAGAAACCGGCCTGGCGCGTGTAAAAGTATAGTGGATATTCATACGGTCATACCTTTCCTCGGAAGGGTATGACCGTTATTTTCGTGACAACGGGGTGTGCGGTGGGACGAGCGCAGTGAATATAAAATCCCGATGATGCGGAGAGTCGTATCGTCAATGGATATATAAAATAAAGCTACTGGAATTTTAGGAAAAATTTCGAAAATAGTTCTGTATCTTTCCAGTCAAAACCTGTAAGCTTATACATTAGAAAACAGGTGCTATTTATGGATATAATCGCTGAAATTAAAACAATTGCCAAAGAGGATCCGAATCGTCCCGCCTTTGTTTTCCGAAGAGAACAGATCAGTTACGGAGAACTCTGGAAGAGGAGCTGCCGTCTTGCCCTTCACCTTCTCGGGGAGGAGCTTGATCCCAAGCAGCCGATCCCTGTCTATGGGCATAAGAGTGTCTGGATGCCGGTCTGCTTTCTGGCCTGCTCCCTGTCCGGTCATACCTATGTGCCGATGGACGTGAATATGCCGGACGGCCGTATTACAGATATTGTGAATGCTGTGGCAAGTCCTCTTGTCCTGGCGACAGAAGAACTGGCAGAGATCAGAGGGGTTCATCAGATGAACCGGCAGGTACTGGAAGAGATCTGCCTTGGGGATGCCCGGCCAGCAGGAGAGGATATTTCCTGGCCGGGGCTGGCGGCTGACGATATTCACTACATGATTTTTACCTCGGGATCTACGGGAAAGCCCAAGGGAGTCAAGGTGACGCATGCCAATCTGAACGCTTACTTAAGCTGGTCTCCCAGTTTGGTGGAAGGCAGACGGGGGATCTTCTTAAACCAGGCCCCTTTCTCCTTTGACCTGTCGGTGATGGACACCTACACCGGATTGGCAACCGGCTCAACAGTCGTCTGTCTGGACAGAGATTTGATCCGGGATATGACTTCCGCGGTGGAATTCATCCGACAAAATGGGGTTCAATACTGGGTGTCAACGCCCTCTTTTGCAGATCTGGCCATGGGAGAGGCCTGCTTTGACGCGAAGCGCCTTCCTGAACTGAGCCGTTTTCTCTTCTGCGGGGAGCCCCTGACACCGCGAACCGTTCGCGGCCTGCGCGAGCGTTTCCCGGATGCCCGCATCATTAATACCTATGGGCCGACAGAGACCACAGTCTGCGTGACAGCGGCGGAGATCACGGATGAGATTTTAAAGACAGAAAGCCTGCTTCCTGTCGGCTACGCCAAGCCGGGAACAGAGATTTATGCTGCGGACACAGAGGGCAGGCGTCTGCCCGGGGGGCAGGTCGGAGAACTGATCATCAACGGAGATACCGTTGCTGCCGGCTACTATCACAATGACAAACAGACGGCAGAGCATTTCTTCCGGGATGAAGAAGGGATTGCCTCCTATCGGACCGGAGATATGGGATATGTGAGAAAAGACGGCATGGTCTACTGCTCCGGACGCGCGGATGGGCAGGTGAAGCTGCATGGCTATCGGATTGAACTCGGTGATATTGAGAAGAATCTGCTGGCCCTGGAGGGAGTGGATGGCGCTGTGGTGCTGCCCAAGCTGAGGGATGGTGTGGTTCACAGTCTGGCGGCTCTTGTTCTTCAAAAGGAGGGATGGGACAGCTCTTACGCCAGGCGCAAGTATATCCGTCAGAGCCTGGGGGAGCGAATTCCCTCCTATATGGTTCCCAAGAAAGTAGTCCTGTTAAATGCCTTTCCCATGACCATGAACGGCAAACTTGATAGGAAAGCGCTGGAGGAGCTGATCTGATGTCATTATTCGTTGATCAAAGTTTCTTCTTCTCCCTAATTGTTCTGGCCCTGCCGGCTCTGATCCTGGGGTATTTGGAGAAACCCATTGCTCCGTACGGAAGTCTGGTCTCTCTGATCTACGTCTACCTGGCTATGGGGAAGAATCCAGGAGCACTGGCCTTTCTGGCACTCTTTCTGGCTGTCAGCTATGCTCTGGATCGGGGATATCTGGCTGCGCGTCAGCGCTGGGGAAGAAAGACCTGGCTGTATCGTATCTTCCTTTTTGCCTCGATTCTGCCCTTGGCCCTCTATAAGTTCTCCCTGGCGGCAAACTGGCAGATACACCTCTTTGGTTTTTTGGGTCTGTCCTACATGACCTTCAAGTCGACTCAGATTATCATCCAGACCTATGACGGTTCAATTGATCAGGTGAGCTTATGGGACTTTCTCTACATGGATCTCTTCTTTCCGGTGTTGACTTCCGGCCCCATTGATCGAAGTCAGCGCTTTATTGGAGATATGCACCGGGTTCTTCCGCGAGAAGACTATATGGATCTGGCGGGGAGAGGACTGCAGAAGATCCTTCTGGGAGCCGTCTATAAATTTGCTCTGGGAGCTAGTTTTTATCATCTCTATACCAATTTCGGGATGAAGGCGGATCTGAAGCATACCCTGGTCTATTTCTATGGTTACGGCTTCTATCTCTTTTTCGATTTCGCCGGTTATTCTCTGATGGCGGTGGGAGCCTCCTATCTCTTTGGCATAGAGACCCCGGAGAACTTCCGGGCTCCTTTCCGAAGTCTTGATATCATCGAATTCTGGGATCGCTGGCACATCAGTCTCTCGCACTGGTTTCGGGATTTCATTTTCTCCCGTATTTCCATGGGACTGATGAAGACCAAGAGGTTTAAGAAGCGTCTGACTGTGGCAGGGATTGCCTTCTTTATCAATATGGGAATCATGGGCATTTGGCACGGGACGGATTTGCAGTATCTGATCTATGGTCTCTACCATGGATTGCTGCTGACACTGACGGAAATCTTTCACAAGAAGTCCAGCTTCTATAAGAAGCACAGGAAAGAGAAATGGTTTCAACTGGTTTCCTGGGGGATTACCTTTCACCTGGTCTTCTTTGGCTTCTTTATCTTCTCAGGAAGATTTTTGGAGCTGACTGGGCTTAAGTGACTGACGTGAGACAGGGGGTGTCTTCATGAAAGGATCCTGACAGCGCGATAGAGAGGAAGCCTGGTTCGCTTCCGGGAGAATGCAGTACATCTGTATAGAAGAGCGTTCCGAAGGTATATAGAAGTTACAGAGAACAGAAAGCAGGAAAAGATGGAAGAGAAATTACTGGAGATTCTGGCAGAAATTTGTGAGGATGATGTGGTCAAGGAAGAACCCGATATTAATATTGATGCAGAAGGTCTGATTGACTCCCTGGGATACATGGAGCTTCTGGTCGATATTGAGGAGGAATTCGGCGTGGTGATTGCTCCCGCGGAGTACAGCAGAGAGGAAATGGACACGCCAGCTAAGATTATCGCTGTCGTTAAGTCGAAGATGGAGCAGGCATGAGACGAATCCAGGCATTTTTTATGGCGCTGGTTCTCTTTGTCCTCTTTCTGGCCGGTTTTCATCTGATGATGAACCGGATTGATCTGCGGGGAGGAGATGGGTTTCGCTTCTTCTACAGTGACTTCCGAAACAAGTCTCTGGCAGCTCTGACTGACAATATGGATGAGGATACGATGCCCATCTTCGGGTCTTCCGAATTGGGGACTTGGACGGATGAACCCTATCATATCAGTCATATGTTTACCAGACAGCAGGTGAACTCCATGACAGTGGGATATCCGGCAGTGCAGTCGCTGCAGGACGCCATCAGTTTGGGAGCTATTGCCGGGAAGAAATCTCCGAAGAAAGTGACGCTTTTGGCTTCCCCAACCTGGTTTTCAGGAACCGGGGTTACGACAGCTGCCTTCAAACAGCATTTTTCAGACACGGCCTATCTGGCTCTGCTGAAGAATGACCGACTCTCCGCTGAGACCCGGCAGAAAATTGCCGGCCGGGCGATGGAACTTGCGGAGGGGGACGCAGGACTTGCTACACGTGTGAGACTCTATAACAGGGCTTATGCTGCTGAAAATGCCTCTGGAGCCGAGCGGATTGCCGCGGATCTTCTGGCAATGAATCGAGGGGATCAGGAGAATTTTGCCGCAGCGGTGCTCAAGCTGAAGAATGCGAAAAAGGCAGACAAGAATATTGGGCCGGAGGATGCGACCGTTCATTCCTATCTGAAAGAGGATGGGAGTGTGGATTGGGAGAGGATGAAGGAGCAGGCAATCAAGGATACGGCTTCCCAGTCAGATAATCCTCTCTATGTAATGAATGAGACCTGGCGAAAGAGCTATCAGAAGAATTACCAGGCCGGGGATCAGGTACATAAGAATGAGCAGTGGACCTCTGTCAGGGAGCAGGAAGATTTTGAACTCTTCTTACAGGTAGCCAAGGAGTTGGGGATACAGACGCAGGTGATTATTCTGCCTGTCAGTGGTTACTGGTATGACGCGACCGGTATGCCAAGAGCAAATCGCGATCTGGTCTACCAGAAGATTGTGAAGAGCGCAGCCGATTACGGAGCCAAATGCGTAGACTTAAGCGCTCATGAATACACCCCCTATTTTATGGCAGATGTCTACCATCCCTGGTCACTGGGATGGACTTATATCAGCGAGGCAATCTATGATTTTTACAAAGATTAAGCAGAGACTGACTGACCGCAAGTTCTGGAAATATACAGGGATCTATCTGGCTCTGATGGTGGTTCTTTATCTCTTTGCAATTCTGGGGAGCGGTCTGGCCACACCGGGTTTTACTTATGCGGCATTCTGACCCACGAGCCGGAATGCCCCCGATTGTCGTGGATTACAGTGGGGAACACCCGGTCATTGTTTCAGGACTGGTTGAGGGATATGACTACTAATCCTCACAGAGTGTGCGTTCTGTTATGGGCCTATCCCTCAGAAAAAGAATGAAAATCAGAGGGAACTGGATATATTAGACAATTTAGACGGGGAGAAATTGTATATTATTTTGCGCGGAAGAGAAACGGGGAGGCAAAGCAAACATAGAAAGAGAAGATTTTTAGATGTTATGCATAAAAAATGCGAATAAAAACTGTTGACAATGCATAAGCCAAGATGTAAGATACTATTGTTCCGGAGAACAAGACGGGACAGAAAGAAGCAATATCCCCGGTTGTGGCAGTTCCCCTTTCTTTCATGACAATACCCCCTTTTCATAGAGATTTCTTCCGCAACCAATTTTGAATACCCCCCTTTTCGACAGCAGATTTCACAATCGGCTGTCATTTTTTTTGTTAAAAAATGCAGAGGGCAGTCAGATCTTCGGATGGTACAATGTAGGAAACGAATATTTGAGATAATGTTTCTGGATGAGGGGAAAATGGATAGGAAAGCGGTAAGAAGTAAAATTCTGACAGGAAGTTTGAAAGTACTCAAGGAAAAAGGAGCCAGATTTACCATGGATGATCTGGCCAGGTGTCTGTCTATGAGCAAGAAGACCATTTATAAGGTCTTCCCGGATAAGGAGGCCATACTGACGGACCTGGTCGATAATGTCTTTGACCAGGTCGCCAAGGATCAGAAGATTATTTTAGATGACAGGGATCTGCCTGTTGTGGACAAGCTCAGAGGAATTCTCTGTGTGCTGCCGGTTGAGGCCAGGGGGATTAACTTTGCGGAACTCTTTCGCTTCCGGGAAAAGTATCCGAGGCCATATCAACGCATGGAGAGCCGCATAGAGAGCAACTGGGAGCCCACCTTTGAGCTGATCCAAAGAGGGATAGAAGAGAGGCAGCTTCGGCCCGTTAATCCCAGTGTAATCAAGGTGATTTATGAATCTACAATCGAGAGCCTGCTCTATGGAGACAGGGCGGCTGAGATGGAGCTGGACTATAATGAGGCTCTTGAAGAGGTCGCAAGCCTGATCATTGATGGGATTAAGAACTGAGAAGAAGAGCCGGAAGCTGAGAAAATCAGTCGGCAGAAGGAAGCGGGAGAAGGATATGACAGAGAGATCCAGGGAGATTTTTGGCAATGCCATTGCCAGGAGAGATTATCAGAGGGCTGTACATTCCAAGGAGAAATATGCCAGGAAATTTGGCGATGACAGCAGAGAGATTTATCCGGTGGAAATTGAGGACAATCCGGTCATTGGGGAACGGCTGGGCGTAAAGGATATTCGACTGGGACAGGCCCTTCGGTCCGGAGAACAGATCGGGCCCGCGGACTTCGATCACAGAAAGGGACTGATCGTGGGGAATATCCGTATGGGATTCGGCCATTACCGCATCTCCATGGCGATGGCGTCCGCGGCTCATGCGCTTGGCTACACCCCATACTGGATGGACTTGAATTCTTATCCGCAGACGACAGCGACCAAGCTGATCAGCGCCCAGAATGACCTCTATTCTCTGGGCTCTCGTCTGTCCCGTTTCAGGGTTTTTAACAAGCTGGTCTGGGAGCCCATGAATTACGAGGGTTTTCGGGCCCTGACCTACAATGCCTCCGATCAGAAGAAAGCGGAACTGATGGCCCCCCTCTTTCGGGAGATTCCCAAGGACATCCCCCTTCTCGCTACCCATGTGTGGCCGGCTCAGGCTGCCCTGCACGGGGGAATGCGGTATGTGGTCAATGCCATTCCTGACAACTGGCCCATGGCTCTGCACCTGGCGGAGGGGAGCCTTCACACGGTTCAGTGCAACTACGCCTACCAGGGCTACCGCACCCTTTATGGCTTCGCCAAGAAGAAGGTCTTAAGGTCCATTCCGCCGGACCAGCTCATTTATACGGGACACTATGTGGATCATGAAATTGTCGCCAATGTGCAGACAGACTGCCAGGCGAGGATTGAGAGAAAGAAGAGAGGGGAGCCCATGCGCTTTCTTCTGACCATCGGCGGAGCGGGAGCTCAGAGAGATCTTTTTGGCGCTATTATCCGCCATCTGCTTCCGGCCGTTCGAAATCAGCGGGCCGCCCTCTATGTGAATGTCGGAGATTATCGCAATGTCTGGGAGGAGCTGCTCGCGGACATTCCAGAATTGGGCAGGTGCGCGACAGAGCACTTTTTGAATTTTGAGGAGGCCGCGGCGTTTGCGGATGGAGCCCTGACTGACTCCGTCGAGGGGGTTCACGCCTTCTATCACAGAAATATTTTTGAGGCGGTCTATATCACTAATCTGCTCATGCGGTCCTGTGACCTGCTGGTGACCAAGCCGTCCGAGCTGGCCTTCTATCCGGTGCCCAAGCTTTTTATCCGCCGGGTGGGAAAGCATGAGATGTGGGGGGCGATTCACTCCGCGGAGATGGGGGACGGGAGCCTGGAGTGCCGGGATATTCCCCATATTTTGCAAATGACTGACCTCTTTTTAGGAGAGAACCGGGAATTGATCCGCATGTGCGAGAATATACAGAGGAATAAGGACAGCGGTCTGTACAACGGAGCTTATCGGGCGGTTGAACTGGCCATGCATTTGAGGGAGAAATCATGATGGAAAACGAAAAGCAACTGACTGGACGGGAGAAGGCCTCTTATGGCCTGGGCGCGGTCGGCAAGGATATGGTCTATATGCTGTCTGCCTCTTATATTCTCTACTATTTTCAGGATATTATGGGAGTTTCCGCGGCTGCTATGGGGCTTATCCTGCTGGCGGCCCGTGTCTTCGACGCCTTCAATGATCCGATCATGGGGGTCATTGTGGCGAAAACCAGAACCCGCTGGGGCAGGTTTCGTCCCTGGATGTTTTTAGGAACACTGACCAATGCCATCGTCTTATATCTGATGTTTTCCGCGCCGCCCAGCCTGGACGCAGGAGGGATGATTGCCTATGCGGCCATCAGCTATGTTCTCTGGGGCGTGACCTATACAATGATGGATATTCCCTTCTGGTCTATGATCCCAGCCTTCACCAAAGGGGGCAAAGAGAGGGAGGGGCTGACAACTCTGGCCCGGTCCTGCTCCGGTGTGGGGAGCGCTCTGGTTACGATTTTCACCATGATTTTAGTGCATGCCCTGGGAGACGCTTTCGGACATGGATCCGGTTCGCAGGAGGTGGAGCGGGTCGGTTTTCAGATCTTCGCCCTGATTGTCGCGGTTTTATTTGTGATCTTTATTGCCATTACCTGCCTGGCGATCAAAGAGAAGTCTACCGTTGATATGGAAACCGCAAGCCTGGGACAGATGTTTCGGGCTTTGATCTCCAATGATCAGGCTATGTGCGTGGTTGTCACCATTGTCCTGGTGAACTCCGCCCTCTATATCACATCGAATCTTGTCCTTTATTTCTTCAAGTATGATTTTGGAGGAATTGCCTGGTACCAGTCCTACACGGGCTTTAATATGGTCGCGGGCGCGGCGCAAATTCTGGCCATGATGGTTCTCTATCCTCTGCTTCGCCGCTTTGTCAGTTCCATCCGAATCTTCTACATCAGTCTTGCCATGTCCATGCTGGGATACATCATTCTCTTTGCGATCGCGAGCCTGGGGCAGAATCATCTGGCCCTTCTGCTGATCCCGGGCGTCCTGATCATGGCGGCGAGCGGCATGAACAATGTTCTGACTACGATTTTTCTGGCCAATACCGTCGATTACGGGCAGCTGATCAGGGGCAGAAGAGATGAGTCAGTCATCTTTTCCATGCAGACCTTTGTTGTGAAGCTGGCCTCGGGCCTGGCCGCTTTGGTCGCGTCCCTGGCCCTCCAGGCCTTCCGCTTAAGCTCCACGGCCACCAGAAGCGCAGATCAGAGTGTGGATTTCTCGGCCGGTGTCTCCATGGCATCCAAGATGGGGCTTCGCATGGTGATGACCCTGATTCCCATCGCGGGTCTGATGATTGCCTTTTTCTGGTTCCGCAAAAAGTATGTCCTGACGGATGCCAGGTTGGAGGAGATCAGCGAGCAGCTGAGAGAGAAGGAGCGGTCATGATTCGTATCATTGGAAGAGATCGGCCCGTTTTTATCTTAGAGGGCAGGCAAAGCGCCTATATCTTTCGGGTGCTTGTGACGGGACATTTAGAGCATCTCTATTATGGCGGGAAACTGCGGGTGGAAAGGAAGTCCGATCTTGACCCCCTGATTCCCAAGCGGGCATTCGCGCCGGGGAATACGATATTATATGACAATACGCGGCCGGATTTCTCTCTGGAGAGTACTTGTCTGGAGTGGACGTCGCCCGGAAAGGGAGACCCCAGGGAACCCATGATTGAGCTCGTGGACGCCAGGGGAAACCGCAGTGCGGACTGGGTCTATGAGTCCTGCGAGCTTCAAAAGGGAAAGAGCGCGATGGCGACCATGCCGTCCGCCTGGGCAAAAGCCGGGCAGTCGGACGCGCCCGGGGAGCAATCAG
This sequence comes from Shuttleworthella sp. MSX8B, assembly GCF_000524295.1. Classification (NCBI taxonomy): domain Bacteria; kingdom Bacillati; phylum Bacillota; class Clostridia; order Lachnospirales; family Lachnospiraceae; genus Shuttleworthella; species Shuttleworthella sp. MSX8B. The sequence goes on along the minus strand of NZ_JAQT01000033.1, from coordinate 127,268 downwards.
ATGATGCCGGAGATGAAAGCCGAAAGAGTAAGGAGTCGGACGGGGTTGAGGAGGTCAGGATCACTCTGCGGGACCGGTTGAGCAAAAATCGGCTGGATCTCTACTATGCTCTTTTTTCTGAAAAGGATGTCATCACCCGAAGGGCTCTTCTGACCAATGAGAGCGGGGAGGAGCTTGTGATCCGCCGTCTGATGAGTTACGGGCTGGATCTGAGACCGCGCGCTCTGGATGTCATCGCCTTTGACGGCGGCTGGGCCCACGAGATGAATCAGAAGCGTCAGCCCCTGACCGTGGGGAAATGGTCCATGACCAGCCGTGCCGGAACCTCCTCCAGCCGCTGCAATCCCTTCTTTATGCTCCTAAGCCCGGATTGCGGGGAGGATCGGGGGGAGGCCTATGCCTTTAATCTGATTTACTCCGGGAACCACTATGCTGCTGTTGAGCGGACGGCAGCCGGACTTGTGCGTGTGCTGGCAGGTATTAGTCCCGAGGACTTCTCCTGGCAGCTCTCCCCCGGCGATTCCTTCGAGAGTCCGGAGGGGGTTCTGACCTACAGCGATCGCGGATTCAACGGGATCAGCGCCAATATGCACAGCTTTGTGAGGGAGCATATCCTCAGGGGAATCTGGGCTAAGAAGGACAGGCCCATCCTCCTCAACAGCTGGGAGTCCCATTACTTCGATATCTCAGAGAAAAAACTGCTCAGCCTCGGCAGGGAGGCGGCTCGTCTGGGGATAGAGCTTTTTGTCATGGACGACGGCTGGTTTGGGGAGCGGACAGATGATCATCGATCCCTGGGAGACTGGACGCCTGATCCAAAGAAGCTGCCGGGAGGTCTGAAATCTCTGGCAGACCAGATCCATGGTCTGGGCCTGGATTTTGGAATCTGGGTGGAGCCGGAGATGGTCAATACAGACTCCGACTTCTATCGACAGCATCCTGACTGGACCATGGAATTGCCCTGGAGGAGAGAGAGTCAGGCAGAGGGACGGAATCAGAGAATCCTGGACCTGGCCAATCCGCAGGTCGTGGATGAAATGATCCGTCGGTTGAAGGAACTTTTTTCTTCCGCTGAAATCAACTACGTCAAGTGGGACATGAACCGGATCTTCTCAGATGTTTATTCTCCGGCCCTGCCCTTTGCGCGGCAGCAGGAGACAGGCCATCGCTATGTTCTCGGTCTCTATCGCATGATGAAGGAGCTGACAGAGAGCTTCCCGGAAATTCTCTTTGAGGGCTGCGCCGCCGGGGGCAATCGCTTCGACCTGGGGATTCTCTCTTATTTCCCGCAGATCTGGGGCTCTGATGATACGGATCCGGTGGCCCGAATCGACATACAGAGGGGATACTCTTACGGCTATCCCCAGATCTGCTTCGGATCGCATGTCTCCGCCAGCCCGAATCATCAGACCCTGCGGAGAACGTCTCTGGATACCCGCTTTGCCGTGGCGGCCTTCGGGAATCTGGGCTACGAGCTCAATTTGAGGGATCTGCCCAGGGAAGAGAAGGAGAAGATCCGATCACAGATCAGCCTCTACAAGAAGTACCGCCATATTCTCCAGTCGGGACAGTTCTACCGGGGAAGAGGAGATAATGAGACGGACTGGACGATCGTCTCTGCCGATAGAAGTCGGGCGGTCGGTTTTTACAGCAGAACCGTGAACCGGGCGGGAGAAGATCTCTCCTTCTTCTATCCGAGGGGGCTGGATCCCGCGCGAAGATATCATTTCTTCAACCGGCCCCAGAAGGTGGATGTGAGGGCTATGGGGTCTTTGATCAATCAGCAGACCCCTCTACATGTAAGAGAGGGGGGGCTTCTCCACAATGTGATCGCCGGATTCGTTCAGCTTAAGGGGGAGACAGAGGATCTCACAGCTTACGGGGATGCCCTGATGGCCGGGCTGGCATGCGGGCAGAACTTTGTGGGGACCGGATTTGATGAGCGGGTTCGCTATCTGCCCGATTTTGCCTGCAGACTCTATTTTATGGAGGAAGTTGATTCACAGGGATTTTATTCGTAAGAGGGCCGGGACCGGTATACCTGGCACGCAGACCGATATGTCCGGGGAGATTCCGGATGGCGAAATGGCGGATCGCGTCTGGGATGGCGGAATCTTGCACATTCGAGAAAAAAACACTATGATTATGCAAGTATATTCTCGAGAGCAAGAAACAAGTCGGCGGATTTTTTGTGCAGACACTGATTCGGGAGGCCCCGGTCAGTGTCTTTTTTGGGATTCGAAATGACTTCTTTGGAATGGTTCTTCTCGGGATTCCAAAAGAGATCAAGAGCCCGATCAGGGGTTCAGAAGAGGAGTAAACTTGAAATTTAGTGAATTTGGACTAAAAAAAGACCTGCTCAGCGCGATTCGAAAGGCGGGCTATGAGGAGCCGACGCCCGTCCAGGAAGAGTCCATCCCTGTCATCTTAGAGGGGCGGGATATGATCGGCTGCGCGCAGACCGGCACCGGGAAAACGGCGGCATTCGCCCTGCCTGTTTTACACAAGCTCACGCTTTTAAAGAGACCCAGGGTCAGAGCCCTGGTGCTTACCCCCACGCGTGAATTGGCCATTCAGATCTTTGATAATTTCAAAAAATACGGGAGATATCTGCATCTGAGGACGGTCTGTCTCTACGGGGGCGCAAAGAGGGGACCTCAGATCGGAGCTCTGCGCAGGGGGGCGGATATCCTGGTCGCTACACCGGGACGGCTGCTGGACTTCATGGGCCAGGACCTGGTGGACCTGAGCTCTGTGGAAATCCTGGTCTTAGATGAGGCGGACCGGATGCTGGATATGGGATTTCTCCCGGATGTCAGCCGCATTGTTGAGAGTACGCCATCTAAGCGGCAGACGCTTATGTTCTCGGCCACCATGGAGAAGGAGGTTCGCCAGCTGGCGGATCGGATGCTGAAGGATCCGGCCCAGGTTCAGGTGACTCCAGAGAATGAGGCGGCCGATACGGTCGAGCAGAAGCTCATTTTCAGCAGCCGAGAGGACAAGAGGGAGATCATTGCCTCCCTGCTGACAGACGAGGCGGTGGAGAGCGCGATTGTCTTTACCAGAACCAAGCACGGGGCCGATAAGCTGTCTAGGGAATTAAAGCGTCGGGGAATTGAGTCTGTGGCGATCCACGGGGATAAGACCCAGGGGCAGAGGCAGGATGCCCTGAATCGCTTTAAGTCCGGCAAGGTCAGGGTTATGGTGGCTACGGACGTGGCTGCAAGAGGCCTGGATATCCCCAAGCTGTCCCATGTCTTCAACTATGATGTGCCGGAGGAGGCCGGCGCCTACATCCACCGTATCGGTCGTACCGGTCGCGCGGGGGAGAGCGGTATCGCCATTACCCTCTGCTGTGAGGCGGAGCTGGACGCCCTGCGTGAGGTAGAGGAGCTTTTGGAGAAGCCCATTCCGGAGCTTCAGACGCAATGGTCCCTTCCTCTGGAGAGAAAGGCCAGAAAGGGAAAGGGAGGGCGCACAAGACATGGTCGGAGCGGATATCGGTCCGGAGGCCAGAAAAATGCCGGAAAGAGCGGTCACAAGACCGGCAGCAGGAACCGCCAGGGACACGCAGACCGCAGGCAAAAGGCGGGCGGCGCTTCCGGGAGCGGCCGCGGAAGAAGGCGCAGGGACCAGGGGCCCCGCCCCATGCCCAATATCAATAACGGGCGGTCTGAGAGGGAGAATATCAGCGACGAGTCCAGAGGAAGAGGAGGATATTCCGGCTCTTATTACGGGCAGGGGAGAGGACGCTAATATGTTTTACTTCATTGCCAACATACATTCCAGAAGCGGGCAGAGCATGAAGGCCTGGGAGAAAATCAGTCATCGGCTGAACGAGAGAGAGGTCTCTGCCCAAATCCATATGACCCGGTTCGCGGGCCATGCCGTGCAGCTGGCGGATCAGCTGTCAGACCAGGCGGCCGCTGATTTTGATCGCTGTGGCCTGCGCTCGATCATTGTCGCGGTCGGGGGGGACGGCACCTTTAACGAGGTGATCAACGGTATGCATGACTTCGATAAGGTGAATCTGGCAATGATTCCTCTGGGCAGCGGCAATGACCTGGGGCGGGGACTTGGAATTACCAATAAGGACCCGCTGGCGAGGCTGGAGGACATTCTGACCGATTGTCACGACAGAGAAAGGGCAGCAGAGTCTGAGAGCCGGGTTCGCAGGATGGATCTGGGGCGGGTTGAGCTGGACGACGGGAACAGCCGTCTTTTCGCCATTTCCTGTGGCATGGGCTTTGATGCCGCTGTCTGCAGGGGAGTAGACCACATGTATATGAAGGGGATCTTGAATAAGCTTCATTTGGGGCGGCTGTCCTATCTGACTAAGACCCTGCAGACCATTCTCTCCATGCCCCTCTACCGGGGGAGGGTTTTCTATCGGAAAGAAAAAGGCCGCAGCTGTCTTGAAGTCGAGAACATGATCTTCGTGGCTGCTATGAATCAGGCGGCTGAAGGAGGAGGCGTCCCCATGTATCCCGGAGCAAATGCCTTCGACGGGAAGTTCGGTATCTGTCTGGCGGATTCTGTGCCCCGCCTGCTCGCCCTGATCATGCTGCCCGGCTTTCTCTTTCGAATGCACAAAATCCTGCCCGGCGTGCATCAGATAGAGACGAAGAGTCTGCAGATTCATATGGAAGAAGCCCTGCCGGTTCACTCAGACGGGGAGGATCTTGGCATGCATCGAAAGATCAGAATCACCTGTCTGCCGGGAAAGCTGCGGATTTTTATATAATACTTTGTCTGGTCAGACTTTTTTGCGGCCCGGTCTCAGGGGTCGAGCGTCTGTAAAAAACAGGAGAGGAGGTTATATGGATTCGACTTATGAACAAGTGCTGAGGGCTTATGAGAGCATACGGGATCGCATTCCCTTCACACCCAGGGTGGCTCTGGTTCTGGGGTCCGGTTTGGGTGATTTCGCTGACAGCATGCAGATGGAGGGTTTGATTCCCTATCAGGAGATTGCGGGATTTCCGCAGTCGACGGCGCCGGGGCATGTGGGACGCTATGTCTTTGGCCATGTGGCCGGGACGCCGACCGTCGTCATGCAGGGAAGGATTCATTACTATGAGGGCTATGAGATGGAAGAGGTGGTTATGCCGATCCGTCTGATGAAGCTGATGGGGGCTAAGATCCTTTTTCTGACCAATGCCTCCGGGGGCATTCGCCGGGGCCTTGCTGCGGGAGACCTCATGCTGATTCGCGACCAGATTTCCTTCCTCCTGCCTTCTCCCCTGCGCGGGGCAAATATTTCTCAGCTGGGAATCCGATTCCCGGACATGAGCCATATCTATGATCCCGGCCTGTCCGATCTGATCAGGGATACGGCGGAAAAGGAGGGAATCCGCCTTAAGGAAGGGGTCTATCTGCAGACAAGAGGGCCCCAGTATGAGTCGCCGGCGGAGATCCGCGCGGCCAGTGCCATGGGAGCGGATGCCGTCGGCATGTCTACCGCCTGTGAGGCGGTTGCGGCCAGACACATGGGAATGCGTGTGGTCGGCGTCTCCTGCATTTCCAACATGGCGGCCGGGATCAGCCCTAAGCCTCTGTCGGAGGAGGAGGTTATCGAGGCCGGCAGGATCGTGGCGGAGAAATTCACAAGACTTGTGAAGGGCTCCATTGAGAAAATGTCAAAGGGAAAGAGAGAGGCGAGATGAATATCCGATTTTATAATGCCAGGTTCATGACCTTGGATGATAGGGAAAGGCCTGCCCTGATCGAGGGGGAGCTCTGGGTACAGGGAAATCAGATTGTCTATATCGGGGACGGTCGTGACCGCCGGGCCCAGGAGGTCGCTTCAGAGAAAAGTCCCCTGGTCTGGGAGCGGCAGGAGAACTGCCAGGGCAATCTGCTGATGCCGGGATTTAAGAATGCGCACACCCACACGGCCATGACTTTTGTCCGCACAGTTGCGGATGACCTGCCTCTGCAGGATTGGCTGACCAAACAGATTTTTCCCAGAGAGGACTGTCTGCGGGAGGAGGATATCTACTGGCTGGATATTCTAGGCATCATGGAGTATCTGACGTCCGGGATCACGTCCAACTTCGATATGTACTTCTATCCGCCCATGAATGCCAGCGCCTCTGTTGACACGGGATTTCGCACGGTTTTGGTGCCCGGCTTTAATAACTTCGGCGCGCCGATTGAGACTGTCGAGGAGAATATGTGCCGGGTAAATGAGATGGGGGAGCTCGTCTCCATGGTGGTGGGATTCCATGCGGAATATACGACCTCCATGGAGCGGATGGAAGATGTGGCCAAATTGGCGTCGAAATACAAAAGTCCCGTCTTTCTCCATAATTCTGAGACAGAGAGGGAGGTAAAGGAGTGTATCGATCGCTGGGGCAAGACCCCGACCCAGCTGACAGATTCTCTGGGAATGTATGAGTACGGCGGCGGCGGTTACCACTGCATCTGGTTCTCTGATGAGGATTTTGAGATCTATAAGAGGAGAGGGCTGACTGCCGTCACCAATCCGGCCTCCAACCTCAAGCTGGCCTCCGGGATCGCCCCGATCAGCCGCTTCCTTGACGAGGGCATTTCTCTGGCGATCGGCACCGACGGAGCCTCATCCAACAATGCCCTGGATATGTTTAGGGAGATGTATCTGACAACGGCTCTTGCCAAGGTGCGGGAGAGGGATGCCTCCGCTGTTCCGGCCGAGGACGTTCTCTACATGGCGACAGCCGGCGGGGCGAAAGCGATGGGACTGACGGACTGCGATCGACTGGCTGAGGGCAAGAAGGCCGACTTGATTATGATTGATCTCAAACAGCCCAATATGCAGCCAGAGAATGACATCTTAAAGAACCTGGTCTATTCCGGGAGCAAGCAGAATGTGAAGATGACCATGGTCGACGGAAGGATTCTCTACGAAAATGGGAGCTTCCATATCGGTTTTGATCCGGGGGATATCTACGCCAGGGCTAACGAGATCATTCAGAGAATCAATCGGGAGGCGGGGTTTGGCCAATGATCAAGGTGACTTATATTCAGCACAGCTCCTATCTTGTGGAACTGGATCATACCCTCCTTCTCTTTGACTATTTCCCCCCGGATGCCCTGTCTGACCGCATGGTTTTCGGAGGGAAGATCCCTGCCTTTCCCCAGGACAAGAAGCTCTATGTATTTGCCAGTCACCGGCACAGGGATCACTGGACGCCGGAGGTTCTGGCCTGGCAGAAAACCCGTCACCCGGATATCAGCTATATTTTAAGCGATGATATCCATATCCCGAGGGATCTCTTAGCCCGGCTGGGACACAGAGGGGACAGGGAGTTTAAGAAACGCATTCACAGGGTCTCTCCGGTCTCTGTTTACCGCATCGACGATCTTGTGATTCAGACCCTGCGCTCTACAGACGAGGGAGTGGCCTTTTATATTGAAGCGGAAGGCCTTCACATCTACCACGCCGGCGACCTGCACTGGTGGAACTGGGGCGAGCGGGGGGAACTCTACTGTGAGACCATCGGCCGGGCCTATAAGCACGAGGTCAACCGGCTGGCGGGCAAGCATATCGACCTTGCGTTTGTCGTGCTGGATCCCCGCATGAAGGAGGGCTTCTCCTATGGCATGGACTATTTTCTGGAGCACATAGACTGCGACCTGGTCTTCCCCTGTCATCTGTGGAGAGACTACGATCTGATTGAAAGGTATAAGCGCCTGCCGCAGGCTGCAAATTTCAAAGACAAGATTGTAGACCTGACCCAGGAGAATATGATCTTTGAGATCGAGGAGTGATTCATGCGAGTGACAATTTACACTGACGGGGCGGCCCGGGGCAATCCGGACGGGCCGGGCGGCTACGGAGCGGTCATATCCTATGTGGATGCCAGGGGACAGGAGCACACCAAGGAGCTCTCCTGCGGCTATAAGAAGACCACGAACAACCGCATGGAGCTCATGGGAGTGATTCGGGCTCTGGAGGCTTTAAAACGCCCCTGTCAGGTGGACCTGTGGTCGGATTCCCAGTACGTGGTCAAGGCCTTTGAGGAGCACTGGATTGACAAGTGGCAGAAGAACGGCTGGAAAACCGCCGGGAAGAAAGCAGTGAAAAATATAGATCTCTGGAAGAAGCTTCTAGAGCTTATGGCTCCGCATCAGGTGACTTTCCACTGGGTCAAGGGACACGCCGGACAGACCTATAATGAGCGCTGTGATTTTCTGGCTACAAGTGCCGCGGACGGAGAAAATCTGTGTGATGACGTGGAGTTGAATTGAAGTATTCGATTCACTATAATTCATGACGATGGAATGTCTGCGGCTCGCGCATACGATAGCCGCTGTGTTGTTATGCGTGCATTTGCCCGCTCAATTGGATTAGAGATAAGCCGGTCTGCGGAGTGTTTTCCAGGAACGGTGCATAAGGAGATGTATTTCATGGAAAAATTCGGTGTAAACCAGCTGCGAAGAATGTATCTGGACTTCTTTGAGAGCAAGGGACATCTGGTGATGAAGAGCTTCTCGCTGGTGCCCCACAACGACGACAGCCTCCTGCTGATCAATGCGGGCATGGCGCCCTTAAAGCCCTACTTCACGGGACAGGAGATTCCTCCCCGCCGCCGCGTCACCACCTGCCAGAAGTGCGTCCGCACCGGCGATATAGAGAATGTCGGCAAGACAGCCCGTCATCTGACCTTCTTTGAAATGCTGGGCAATTTTTCCTTCGGCGATTACTTCAAGAGGGAGGCGATTCACTGGTCTTGGGAGTTTTTAACCAGGGTGCTGAAGCTTGAGCCGGACCGGCTCTATCCCACCATTTTCATCGATGATGACGAGGCCTATGAGATCTGGACCCGGGAGGTCGGGGTCGCCCCTGATCACGTCTATCGCTTTGGCAAGGATCCCGAGACCGGCGCCTCGGATAATTTCTGGGAGCACGGCTCCGGTCCCTGCGGACCCTGTTCTGAAATCTATTATGACCGGGGAGAGAAGTACGGCAATGGCCCTGATGATGTTATGGGCGGCGAGGGCGACCGCTTCATGGAGATCTGGAACAATGTCTTTACCCAGTTCAATAATGACGGCCACGGCAATTATACAGAGCTTGTCCAGAAGAATATTGACACCGGCATGGGCCTGGAGCGCCTTGCGGTTGTCATGCAGGATGTAGAGACTGTCTTCGAGATCGACACCATGAAGGCCATCCGGGATGAGGTTTGCGCCCTGTCCAATAAGACCTATGAGGCAAATGCTTCGGACGACATTTCGATCCGCCTGATCACGGACCACATCCGGTCCACAACCTTTATGATCTCCGACGGCATCATGCCCTCCAACGAGGGCCGCGGCTATGTCCTGCGCCGTCTGATCCGCCGCGCGTCCAGACACGGACGCATGCTGGGGATTTCCGGCGAGTTTATGGCCAGACTTGCGGACGTTGTAATTCGCGAGTCCAGGGACGGTTATCCGGAACTCGCCGAGAAACAGGAGTTTATCCGTCGTGTCCTGACGGAAGAAGAGAGAAAGTTCAACGCAACCATCGACCAGGGACTGGCCATGCTGGCTCAGCTGGAGGATCAGCTTTCAGCTAGGGGAGAGAGAGTTCTCTCCGGCGCAGACGCATTCCGCCTCTATGACACCTATGGATTCCCGGTTGACCTGACGGCGGAGATCCTGGAAGAGAAGGGGATGACCTATGACAGGGAGGGCTTTGCGGCGGCCATGGAGGAGCAAAGAGCCAAGGCCCGCGGCGCCCGCAAGGCCTCCAATTATATGGGGAAGGAAGCAACGGTCTACGACGATATCGATAATTCCATCAGCTCTTCTTTCGTCGGCTATGACAAGCTGGAGGCAAGCTCTAAAATCAGCGTCCTGACCACGGAGGTCAATCCGGCAGAGGACAAGTACGGCGAATTGGTTGACGCTCTGACCGACGGCAGCAGGGGAACCGTGATTGTGGACGAGACTCCCTTTTATGGCACCATGGGCGGTCAGCTGGGCGATTCCGGTCTGATTGAGACGGAAGAGGGGACCTTTCGCGTGGATGAGACCATCCATTTGCTGGGCGGCCGCATCGGCCATGTGGGGCAGATGATTTCCGGCATGCTCAAGGTGGGCGACTGGGTGACGCTTCAGGTGGATGCCGACCGCCGGGCCAATATCGCAAGGAATCACTCGGCGACCCATCTTCTTCACAGGGCCCTGCGCGAGGTACTGGGAGATCATGTGCAGCAGAAGGGCTCTTATGTCGATGACAAGAAGCTCCGCTTTGATTTCGTCCATTTCTCCGCCATGTCCACGGAGGAGATCAGGAAGGTTGAAGATCTGGTCAATGAGCGCATCGCGGCTGATATTCCTGTCGTGACAGAGATCATGAGCCAGGAGGATGCCAAGAAGACCGGAGCGATGGCCCTTTTTGGAGAGAAATACGGCGATGAAGTCCGCGTGGTTGAGATGGGAGATTATTCCACAGAGCTCTGCGGCGGAACCCATGTCGGGCGCACCGGTAAGATACAGGCCTTTAAAATCATATCTGAGGTGGGTTCTTCCGCCGGCGTCCGCCGGATTGAAGCCCTGACCGGACCAGCTGTCTTTGCCTATTACGAGGATATCGAGAGAGAACTCAATGAAGCGGCCGCAGCGGCGAAGACCAAGCCTTCTGATCTGGTAGAGAAGATCGGGCACATGCAGGAGGAGATCAAGGGTCTGGAGGCGGAGCTGGAGTCTATGAAGGCAGCCGCCGCAAAAGAGGCCCTTGGCAATGTCGAGGATGCTGTCAAGGAGATCAAGGGGATCAAGTTCCTGGCAAAAGCCCTGGAGGGCGTCGATATGAATGGCCTGCGCGACCTGGGCGATCAGCTCAAGGCCAGACTGGGAGAGGGCATTGTCCTCCTCGCCTCCGCAAATGACGGTAAGGTTGTTCTCATGGCGACCGCAACAGAAGGCGCTCAGAAGGCGGGTGCTCATGCCGGCAACCTGATCAAGGGCATTGCGGGACTCGTAGGCGGAGGCGGTGGAGGCCGTCCCAACATGGCGCAGGCCGGCGGCAAGAATCCGGCGGGGATCCCGGCGGCTCTGGCTGAGGCTGAGCGAGTTCTTGAGGAACAGTTGTCCTAGGAGGGATTTGCCGGATTGCTTCTTGTGCCGGACGCGCTGACAGATATGCCTTTACGGAAAGAGTTTCGGACTCAGGATGATTTCATCAGATGGGATCTTCCTGGGTCCGATTTTCTTTAAGAGATTCTTTCTATCGTTCTCTCTATAGTGGGGTAAAAATAGTTTCGCAAACAAGTGAAAAGTATAAGAGCTTCACAAAAAGAGGATTTCGTATTCGTTGGGTTTTGCTAATAGCATTATAACGTTACGCATGTTATAACTCGTTTAGGAAGAAAAAGCAGAGTTCATATAGAGAAGTAAGAGACAAGTTCAAATAAAGGAATAAGAGACTCATAGAAATCCTTCTGCAAAGGGGAGAGGAGGAAAAGGAAAAAATTATTGAAAGAAAGCCTGCTCCTGCCAAGTGGCTATCGACAGCGTTTTATCGCGGAATACAGATTGTATCTTATCGTGGGACATGGATGTTCTTATGTGACGATTAAGAATCGAATCGCATAGAGAGGGTTTCTATATATGAAAAATGTAAAAAGACTTTTGTCATTTGCGCTTGTTGCCATTATATTTTTCGTGGGTTTTTCTAATACAATGTATGCTGATTCCGATATGGGACTTGGTCAGTCGGATGAGATGGAAATTCGTGAAAAAATAGACAATCTCTTAAGAGAAAGAGCTTCTGTCATGCTGTCTGATGAGAATATCTCATGTAAAAATGTCTTTCGATCACAGAGAAATTTTATGATAGAGCAAAGACAAAGAGTTGAAATAGCTGAATTTAGAAAAAAATTAGAATCTGTGGGTGAGACATATTCCAAAGCAAGAACCATAATAGATATCAATGAAGTAAAAAAGGATTCTGATTCAAGGGTATCAGTCAGTGTAAAGGAGGAGACATATTTAACAATAGCAGAAACAGGTGTAGAAACCGGATATGATGCAAGACACGAATTTGTCTTTGAAAAGGGCATCAATGGTGAGTGGAACATTATTGAAGACAAGCAGCTGGATCCCACCGGATTAATGCCCTTATATAAAGCCGAAGAGTATGTTGATCCCTCAAGTGATATTTTCGAGGAGATTGGCGAAGAATGAAATGAAGAAGGACTTACTCCAGCGTCTACGGAAATAGAAGATATAAATAAGGAAGAGAGAAGTCTTTATTCAAAAGGCGGATATAATTACACTGCAATGGCAAATTATCTTGAAAAATACTGGAGTAACTATAATTCGGCATATAGAAGATTTTCAAACACAGATTGTACGAATTTTGTAAGCCAGGCCTTAAGAGCTGGTGGATGGAAAGATAAAGTTGGGTGGTACAAAAATTCAAATTATTGGTGGTATAGTAATTTCAATCAATCATGGTCGTGGTCTTCGGTTAATTATTGGGGGAGTTTCGCAAGAAACAGCGGTCGAACATCTCACTTAAATAATGTATGGTATCTTGGACTAGGAGATGTACTTCAAGTCAAGGCAAAAGGTTCGTCACAAAAAAATCATACAATGATGGTTTCGTATGTTTCTAACGACATGCCATATTTTACATATCATTCCCGAAATAGGTACAGAAGAAGTTTGAAGCAGACATTGGGAGATTGGGAAGGGGGGACTTTTTACGCATATAGGACATGAAAAAATCTTGATGATAGATTTGATGAAATTCAATCACAGCCTGAAGGACTTGCGATGGTTTAGAAAGGCTTCTGCTTGTGTTTGACAAGAAAGAGGTCGGGCAAGTATAATACACATTGGTGTTGCGACTTCCCGTGAATATGCAGTTTCGCGGATTCAAAACACAAATCCACGACTGGAGGGAGGTCGAGAAGAGTATGTCAAGCATTATCGTAAAAGAGAATGAGTCTCTTGACAGCGCACTGCGTCGCTTTAAGCGCAGCGTAGCTAAGGCTGGTATCCAGCAGGAGATCCGCAAGCGCGAGCACTACGAGAAGCCCAGCGTTCGCCGCAAGAAGAAATCTGAGGCCGCACGTAAGCGCAAGTTCAACTGATGAGTGAACAATCAGCCCCCGAGGTTATCCTCGGGGGCTTTTGTCTGCGCCCCGGGAAATTGACAGGTGAGATGAAAAAGCACTTTTCTCTTATTGCAACATGTGTTACATTTTAATCAGAAAATCAGAATTTCAGAAAATATGGAGGTGACGACATGATTGCAACCATAAGAAAAAGATCGCAGATAACTTTGCCAAGTGAGATTGTTACTAAGCTGGGTCTTTCCGAAGGCGACCAGCTCGATGTCATGGAAAAGGATGGAACAATCATGCTCTTTCCTATGGCTGTTTATCCGACTAAGTACATAGACGATCTGAAAAAAGAGGTAAGCGATATCAAAGCGAAGATTGCTTGTGGTGAGCAGCCAGTATTTGATACTGTAGATGCTCTCTTCGAATCGCTGGAGAAGTAGTATGGCATATAAGATTACATACACAAAGCGATTTCAGAAGCACTACAAGAAAATGGCTGCGACCGAAAAGAAGCAGATTAAATCGAAAGTAGAGACGCTTTCGAAAAATCCACTTCATCCGTCTCTTAGGACAAAAAGGATTCAAGGGACGGATGATCTTTTTGAGTGTAGCGTCAATATGGATATAAGGATTATCTGGTACTATGAGGATGATCAACTTATCCTTCTTCTTGATGTTGGACACCACGATATTTTGGATAGAATTTAAAATATATTTTTTAGAATTGAGAATAAAAATGACACATCTTGGTACAAAAACTATAGAAACAGACAGACTGTGCCTTCGAAAGCTAAGTGTTAATGATGCTGAAGCCATGTATAAAAATTGGGCATCAGATTCGGAGGTTACTAAATATTTGACTTGGCCTCCTCATGAGAGTATTGAAACTACGAAGAAACTTCTTTCCTTGTGGTCAAAGGACTATAGGAAAGAAGACTGTTATCAATGGGGCATCGAATTGAAATCCATAGGGGAGGTAATAGGTACTATTTCTGTAGTTGGGAAGAAGGACGAAATAGACATGGTGCATATAGGTTATTGCATCGGACGTGCATGGTGGCATCAAGGAATAATGACAGAGGCACTTAGTGCAATTATTGATTTCTTTTTCAACGAGGTTGGATGCAATAGAATTGAGTCCAGACATGACACCAACAATCCTCATTCAGGAGACGTTATGAAAAAGTGCGGTATGAGGGTAGAAGGAACCAAAAGAAGTGCTGACATAAATAATCATGGAATCTGCGATGTGACAGAATATGCTATTCTGCGCTGTGACCATTTATAAACCTCATGATCAAGCATTTTTGCGGCTTACATGGGGCTTTTGTCTGCGCCCCGGGGAATTGACAAGTGATTTTTCCACCCGTAAACTATAGAGGTTTGGCGGAACCGCAGTCGAAAGAGGCTGGTGTCTGCCCTGTGGAAACAGAAAAATGCCGGGAGATCCCGGCAGAATATATGAGGTGCATCTTGTCAAAGTTGAGAGAAGAAATCGAGAAGAGGAGAACATTTGCCATTATTTCTCACCCGGATGCCGGAAAGACAACCCTGACAGAGAAATTCCTGCTCTACGGGGGAGCGATCAATACGGCCGGTTCTGTTAAGGGGAAGGCGACCGCCCGGCATGCGGTCTCTGACTGGATGGAGATCGAGAAGCAGAGAGGAATCTCTGTTACCTCCTCTGTTCTCCAGTTTAATTATGCCGGACGCTGCATCAATATTCTGGATACGCCCGGCCACCAGGATTTCTCGGAGGATACCTACCGGACTCTGATGGCGGCTGACTCCGCGGTCATGGTGATCGACGGATCAAAGGGAGTTGAGGCCCAGACCAGGAAGCTCTTTAAGGTCTGCGTCATGCGTCATATACCGATCTTTACCTTCATCAACAAGATGGATCGTGATGCCATGGATACCTTTGAACTCCTGGATGATATTGAAAATGAGCTGGGGATCGCCACCTGTCCCATCAACTGGCCCATTGGCTCCGGTAAAGATTTCAAGGGGGTCTTCGACCGCGATACGAAGAGGGTTATGACCTTCGCGGATACGATGAAGGGGACCAAGGAGGGAAGTGAGGAGGAGTTTGACATCGGAGACGCCAAACTTCGTGCGGCCATCGGCGAGGAAGCGCTTGGAATTCTGGAGGAGGAGATTGAACTTTTGGACGGCGCTGCCGCTGCCTTTGATCAGGGCAAGGTGGATGCGGGACAGCTCTCTCCGGTCTTCTTTGGCTCCGCCCTGACCAACTTCGGCGTAGAGACCTTTCTGAAACATTTTCTGGATATGACATCCTCACCTTTGCCAAGAGAGTCCGATGCGGGGCTGATTGATCCCTTCTCAGAAGATTTTTCAGCTTTTTGCTTCAAGATTCAGGCCAATATGAATGCCCGCCACAGAGACCGCATAGCATTTATGCGTATTACTTCCGGCAAGTTCACAGCCGGCATGGAGGTCTTTCATGTCCAGGAGGGAAAGAATATCCGTCTTTCCCAGCCCCAGCAAATGATGGCGGATGACCGCCGTATTGTCGATGAGGCCTATGCGGGTGATATCATTGGAGTCTTTGATCCGGGTATTTTCTCTATTGGGGATACGATTCTGACGGGAAAAGAGCACTTCAGCTTTCACGGTATTCCCACCTTTGCCCCGGAGCATTTCGCCCGTGTCTGTCAGGTGGACACCATGAAGCGCAAGCAGTTCATGAAGGGGATCAATCAGATTGCCCAGGAGGGCGCCATCCAGATCTTCCGCGAATACAATACGGGAATGGAGGAGATCATTGTGGGAGTGGTCGGCGTCCTCCAGTTTGATGTTTTGAAATTTCGCCTCAACAATGAGTACAAGGTCGAGATCAAGATGGAGAATCTTCCCTATGAGTATATTCGTTGGATCAGCAATGAGGGAGTGGATGTAGACGCGATTGTGGGGACATCCGATATGAAGAAGGTGACCGATTTAAAGGGCAGGCCCCTTTTGCTCTGGGTCAATGAGTGGTCCATCCGAATGACGCAGGAGCGCAATGAGGGACTGGAGCTGGCCGAATTTTCACAGGATTGATTGTTTTGCTCCCGCAGGGCTTGAGCCCGGCGGGATTTTTTGAAGGCTCCAATTCTCCGGGGATTTATTTTTGAAGTCTCCAATTCTCCAGGGATTTATTTTTGAAGGCTCCAATTCTCCGGAGATTTGTCTTTGAAGGCTCTAACTCTCTGGAAGTTTGTCTTTGAAGAATTCGGCTCTGCGAAACCTTGTCCTTTTCCGTTTTCCGTATGAAGAAAATCCTGCAAATGACAGATCCGCCGAAGTTTGGCGGAAAAAATCGTGCAAGAGAGAGAATCGGGCGGGGAGTGATTGCCAAAGTCCCTCCGGCATGGGAGAATGAGGATGCGCAAGGGGAAATGAATTCGATCAGACGGATGTCTGCGGTCAGGAACCCGATCATGTCGTTGACAGCTATGTAGAATAGGATTAAGATGATCAAAAAAGCGAACAGCTGTTCGCGAATAAACGTTCGAACAAGGAGAGCATGATGGCAGCAGAAGCGAAGACAGTAGAAGCGAAGACGGCAGAGGAGAAGCAGAAGGCGCTGGAAGCCGCGATTACGCATATTGAGAAGCAGTATGGCAGGGGCTCTGTCATGAAGCTGGGAGAGGGAAGCCAGCGCATGAAGGTTGAGGCGGTCTCCACAGGCTCCATCAGCCTGGACCTGGCCCTGGGCGTTGGAGGTCTCCCCAAGGGGAGAATCATTGAGATCTTCGGACCGGAGTCCTCCGGTAAGACGACGGTGGCCCTTCACTGTGTCTCTGAGGTACAAAAGAGGGGAGGGATCGCAGGGTTTATTGACGCGGAGCACGCGCTGGATCCTGTCTATGCCAGGAATATTGGCGTTGATATTGATAATCTCTATATTTCACAGCCGGATAACGGGGAGCAGGCATTGGAGATTGCCGAGACAATGGTTCGCTCCGGAGCGGTTGATATTATTGTGGTCGATTCCGTCGCCGCGCTGGTGCCGAAGGCGGAGATTGAGGGGGATATGGGAGACAGCCATGTGGGTCTGCAGGCCAGACTGATGTCTCAGGCTCTGCGCAAGCTCACCTCTGTTGTCAGCCGAACCAATTGTATTGTTATCTTCATTAATCAGCTGCGAGAGAAGATCGGCGTCATGTTCGGGAATCCTGAGACTACGACCGGCGGCCGGGCCCTCAAGTTCTATGCCTCTGTCCGCCTGGATGTCCGCCGTACGGAGGCGATCAAGCAGGGAGGCGATGTGGTCGGCAATCATACCCGCGTCAAGATCGTCAAGAATAAGGTGGCGCCTCCCTTTAAACAGGCTGAATTTGATATTATGTTCGGACAGGGGATTTCAAGATCCGGAGATATTCTGGATCTGGCAGTTGATATTGATATTATTAACAAGTCCGGAGCCTGGTATGCCTATGAAGGGGAGAAGATCGGCCAGGGCCGTGAGAATGCCAAGAAGTATCTGGAAGAGCACCCGGAGCTTATGGAGCGGATTGAACAGCTGATTCGCGACCACTATGCGCCCGAAGAAGTGGCCGAAGAGCCTGAGGCAAAAGAAGAGTGAGTCGTTTGATTGAATCCATAGAGCCGGAAGGGAAGCGGCAGAGAGTCTGTCTCGATGACGGGACAGACTTTCTTCTCTATCAGGCAGAAGTCAGTCGATATGCGCTAAAGGCCGGAGAGGAACTGTCGGAGGACCAGTATCACATCCTTCTCAGCGAGATTTTCTTTCCCAGGGCCGCCAAGAGGGCAATGCGGCTTCTTGAGGTCAGAGATTACGCGGAGAAGAGACTTCGTCAGAAGCTTGAGACAAGCGGCTATCCCCAGGAGGCCGTCGATTACGCGATTGAATATGTCAGTCGCTTTCATTATCTGGATGACCGTCGCATGGCAGCTGCCTATGTGCACGCTCATCAGGAGAATAAAAGCCGCAGGCGGATTGCTCTCGACCTGACGAGGCGGGGGATTGACAGGGACTTGATTGAGCAGACCCTGGATGCAGAATACACGGCATCGGAGGAGGATCAGATTCGGAGCCTGCTCCATAAGAAGGGCTATGATCCGACAGTATCCGATCCCAGAGAGAGGGGGAAGCTCTATCGCTTTCTGGCCTGTCGGGGTTTCTCTGCCGCCTCCATTATGAAGGCTCTGCAAAAGTCCGATGAATCTTGACTAATTTTTCCGAAAATTATAATATTTAAGTGTTGTAGACAACATTATGGATAGTCCATTTTGAAGCATACAATCACAATTTCATAAGGAGGTGCTCCCGTGGTTGCAATTATCATTGCGGTAGTGATTACCCTAGTAGTTGTAGCTCCGGTCACCCTGGCGATTGCGAACTCCATTCATAAGAAACAGGATGCTGAGACCATCAGCGGCGCCCAGGAACAGGCGCGCAGAATCATCGATGAGGCTGTTACAGAGGCTCAGGCGAAGAAGCGCGAGGCTCTCCTGGAGGCCAAAGAAGACTCCCTGAAGACTAAGAATGACTTGGAGAAGGAGATTCGTGAACGCAGGGCAGAAGTACAGCGCTCTGAGAATCGTATTCTGCAGAGGGAGGAGAACATCGACAAGAAAAGCGATGCCCTCGCCAGAAGAGAACGGAGCCTGCATGACCGTGAGCAGAACATTGAGAAGGCCAGAGAAGAAGTGGCTCAGCTCAACGCAAGGAGGTTGCAGGAACTCGAGCGAATCTCAGGATTAACCTCTGAACAAGCCAAGGAATATCTGCTGAAGACTGTTGAAGAAGATGTCAAGATCGATGCTGCGAAGATCGTGAAGGAATCCGTTGCTCAGGCCAAGGACGAAGCCAACAAGCGGGTCAGAGAGATCGTGGTGACCGCCATTCAGAAGTGTGCGGTAGACCATGTCGCGGAGGCGACGATTTCTGTTGTTCAGCTCCCCAATGATGATATGAAAGGGCGGATCATCGGCCGTGAGGGCCGCAATATCCGTACCCTTGAGACATTGACCGGGGTGGAACTGATTATTGATGATACGCCGGAGGCGGTTGTCTTGTCCGCATTTGATCCGGTACGCCGTGAAATCGCAAGAATTGCGCTCGAGCGCTTGATTGTGGACGGACGGATTCATCCTGCCAGGATTGAGGAGATGGTCGAGAAGGCCAGCCGGGAAGTAGACAACGCGATGAAGGAGGCCGGCGAGGCCGCCGCCATTGAGGTGGGAACGCATGGTCTGCACCCGGATCTGATCAAGCTCTTAGGCCGTATGAAGTATCGTACCTCGTACGGGCAGAATGCCCTGCAGCATTCCATAGAGGTTGCGCAGCTGTCCGGTCTTCTGGCTCAGGAAGTCGGTGTCGATGTCCGTGTCGCCAAGCGGGCAGGTCTTCTGCACGATTTGGGCAAGGCAATCGACCATCAGGAGGGAATCACCGGCACGCATGTGCAGATCGGTGTGGAACTTGCCAAGAAGTACAAGGAGAGTCCGGTTGTCGTCAACGCGATCGCAGCGCATCATGGCGACGTGGAACCGGAATCACTGGTCGCCTGGATTGTCGCCGCAGCGGATGCCATCAGCGCAGCCCGTCCCGGCGCCAGACGCGAGTCTCTGGAAGCGTATACAGAGCGCTTACAGCAGTTAGAAGATATTACCAAGGAGTTCAAAGGGGTTGACAATGCCTATGCCATTCAGGCAGGCCGCGAGATTCGCGTGAGTGTTGTTCCCGAGCAAATCAGTGATGCAGACATGGTCCTTCTGGCCCGCAATATCGCCAAGCGTATTGAGAGCGAGTTGGACTACCCCGGACAGATCAAGGTAAACCTGGTTCGAGAGTCCCGTGTCAGTGATGTTGCGAAATAAGCAGGGAATCGGTCTGATCGATATGTTATCGGTCAGACCTTTTTCTGTTGCTTATGATGTTTAAAAAAGGAAATTTGTTTCCGGGCCGCAATAAATAAATAGGATGTTTTTTGGAGGAAGTTTCAGATGAATATTCGCCAGGAGATGGAACTCTTGGAAGATAAATTCCTCAGTCCCTATGCCACGCATGATGTGGACTCCAGGGGGCGAAAGAAGGAGGAAGACCAGTGTGACATACGTCCTCTTTTTCAGAGAGACCGTGATCGCATTTTGCATTCCAAGGCTTTTCGACGTCTGAAAAATAAGACCCAGGTCTTTTTAACCCCTCTGGGTGACCATTACAGGACTCGTATGTCTCACACATTGGAGGTGTCCCAGAATGCCAGAACCGTCGCCAAGGCTCTGCGCATGAATGAGGATCTGACAGAGGCTATCGCTTTGGGTCATGATCTGGGACATACTCCCTTCGGTCATGCCGGAGAAAGGGCGCTCACGGAGATTTATCCCGGGGGCTTCCGCCACAATGAACAGAGTGTGCGGGTGGTAGAGCTTCTGGAGAAGGAGGGGCAGGGGCTCAATCTGACCTGGGAGGTCAGGGATGGAATCCGCAATCATCAGACTGCTCTTACCCCTCATACGCCGGAGGGGAAGATTGTTCGACTCTGCGATAAGATCGCCTATGTCTATCACGATATTGACGACGCGATTCGGGCGGAGATTCTGTGTGAGGAGGATATTCCAAAGGAACTGCGCAATACACTGGGGCAAACGGCTAAGGATCGCCTGGACACCATGATCCACAATGTGATTATTTCAAGCCGTGACACGGACGCGATCTGTATGTCCGATGAAATCTGGCAGGCTCTACTGGACCTGCGCAAGTTTATGTTTCAAAGTCTTTACACCAATCCTGTGGCCAAGTCGGAAGAGGTCAAGGCCAAGCGGATGCTGAAAATGCTCTACGAGTACTATGCGGATCATTTTGAGGAGATCCCCGAGAAGTACCGGAGGATCGCGGAGGAGACCGGGGACGATGAGGGGCGGATCATCTGCGACTATATTTCCGGGATGACGGATCAGTATGCAGTGACCAAATTCAGCGAGTTCTTCCTGCCCAAGGCCTGGGAAGTAGACGGATATTGAGGAGTCAGCGTGCCATATTATTCAGACGAACTGATCGATCAGGTTCGCGAGGCCAATGATATTGTAGATGTCATCGGCCAGTATGTCGGATTAAAGAAGACCGGATCAGCTTATGTGGGGCTTTGCCCCTTTCACAACGAGAAGACGGGTTCTTTCCACGTCAACCGGGGCAAGCAATTCTATCATTGCTTCGGCTGCGGCGCGGGCGGCAATGTATTTACCTTTTTGATGAATTACGAGAACATGACCTTTCCAGAGGCGGTCAAGACCTTGGCCGACCGGGCCGGAATCGCCCTCCCCGAGCACAGGATGAGCAAAGAGGACCGGGCCAGGGCCGATAAGAGGAGCCGGCTTTTAGAGATCAACAGAGAGGCGGCCAAGTTCTATTTTGCCGTCCTTCGCGGTAAGGACGGGGCTACGGCCATGAACTATTTCAGGGACCGGCAATTGACAGAGGAGACCATGCAGAAATGGGGCCTGGGCTATACCGGAAGTCACTCCAATGCCCTCTATCGCTATTTAAAGGGCAAGGGATACGAGGACCGCGATCTGGTCGACTCCGGCCTGATTGCGATCAGCGAGAGAAGGGGAGCGCACGATAAGTTCTGGAACCGGGCCATGTTTCCCATTATGGACGCGGGAGGTAGGGTGATCGCCTTCGGGGGCCGTGTGATGGGGGAGGGGGAACCCAAGTATCTCAATTCCCCTGAGACCATGATTTTCAACAAGAGCCGCACCCTCTTCGGCCTCTTTCTGGCAAAGAGAACGCGCCGTCCCCAGATGATTCTCTGCGAGGGATATATGGATGTGATCTCTATGCACCAGAATGGCTTTGACAATACCGTGGCCTCTTTGGGAACTGCTCTGACGGAGGGGCACGCGCAGATGTTAAAGCGCTATACGAGGCAGGTCTATCTCTCGTATGACTCGGATCCGGCGGGAATCAGGGCAGCCCTGCGGGCGATCCCTCTTCTCAAGGACGCGGGTATCAGCTGTAAGATTATCAATATGCAGCCCTGCAAGGATCCGGATGAGTTCATGAAGAAGCTGGGACCGGACGCCTATGAAGAGAGGATCAAGGAGGCGGAGAATTCCTTTATGTTTACGATCCGCATGCTGGAGAGGGATTACCAGATGGATGACCCGGAGTCCAATACAGAGTTCTTTCGCCAGGTGGCCCTGCGGATCAGCCGTTTTCCGGAGGAGATAGAACGGGGCAATTACATCCAGGCTGTCGCTGATCGCTACCACAGAAGCGCAGAGTCGATCCGCCAGATGGTTGTGCACATGGCTTCCCAGGAGGGAATTTTGGCCCGGAGGAAGTCTGCGGACAAGGCGGACAAAGGCGCCTTTTCTTTGAATCGAAGTCAAAGGAATCCGGACGAGGACGCGTTTGCCATGGCAGACGCTTATGCCCGCGCCCAGGACGAGACGGAGGCCGCCTATCGGGGGAGCGATCCGGGAATGGACCTCTCACCAGCGAGAGCCGCGCGCAAGGGGCCAGGTCAGAGGAGCCAGCCCAGAGAGACCGGCATGCGCCAGTCCCAGCGCTTACTGCTGACATGGATTACGGAGGACCCGGAGATCTACCGGGTCGTGAAGCCCTATCTTGAGCCGATGGACTTCGAGGAGGGCGTATATCGGGATGTGGCAGAGGAGGTCTGGAGCCAGTCGGAACAAGGTGGAGTCAATCCGGCCCGAATTATGGATCATTTCCAGGAGGGAGATGAGGGAGTACAGCGTGAAGTGGCCAGGATCTTCAATACCACAGTCGGGAGGTTGACTGAGCGAACAGATCGGATTAAGGCTCTTCGGGAGACCCTCTTGCGGATCAAGAGGGCGGCTATGGAGCGAAAGCGCAGGAAGGGCAATGCGGTCGACCCGGATTTTCTGACTGAGATGATCCGCGATAAGAAGAAACTGCAGGAACTGGAACATATCAGCATTGACCTAAAATAAGAATGAGGAGAGAAAATGGCAGGCAAAAAAGTGACAGAGGAAATCGTAAAGACATCCGGGACCGGAAGAGAAAAGTCGGGCGCTGAGAAAAAGACAGCAAAGGCGGGAAAAGAGCAGAAGTCTTCTAAGACTGGCGGACCAGCTGCAGGCGGAAAGAAGGCCGCCGAAAAGGCTGTTGGAAAAGCCGGGAAATCATCGGAGACAAGCGCCAAGAAGGCCGGCGGATCAGCTTCTGAAAAGAAAGAGTCTCCGGTCAAGAAGGCGAATGCCAAGAAGGATGGCGGATCAGCTTCTGAAAAGAAGGCAAAGGCAGTGAAGAAGACTGCCCAAAAGGAAACGAAGAGTCCAAAGACAGAGAAGCCCCAAAAGGAAAGTCCCGAAACGAAGAATTCCAAGGCGGACAATCCGAAAACGAAGAATGCCAAAATAGAGAATTCCAAGACGGGAAATTCAAAAATGAAGGATTCTAAAACAGAAAACGCAAAAACAAAGAATTCCAAGGCGGACAATCCGAAAAAGAAAAATTCTAAAGTAGAGAGCGCAAAAACAGAGGCTCCAAAAGTGGAGAGCCCAAAAGCAGAAGAGGATAAGACCGGGGAGCAGGAGTCAGGTGAAGTGACTGCCGCGGAGATGTACAGCCGTTTGGGAGACCTGGTCGATCTTGGAAAGAGCAAGAAGAATATCCTGGACTATGCGGAGTTAGAGGAGGCCTTTCCGGAGTTTCGGGAGAATGAAGATAAGATGGATATCATCCAGGATTACCTGGAACAGTCCGGCGTGGATGTTCTGAAGATGGATGATGATGACCTGGACATAGATGATGACCTGCTCATGGATGAAGACGAGGATGAGGACGAGGACAAAGAGCCTGAGGTTGATATCGCGGCTCTGACCGCAAGTACCGACGCGGTCAACATTGATGATCCTGTCCGCATGTATCTCAAAGAGATCGGCAAGGTACACCTGCTGACTGCGGAAGAAGAGGTCGATCTGGCTCAGAAGATGGAAAAAGGGCTCAAGGCGGACGAGCAGATTGAGATCCTGCGGGAGGAGATCCATTCCGGCGATTTATCTGAGGAAGACATGATGAATCTGGAGGCCCAGATCAAGATCTTAAAGAACGATTCAGCTGTCGGCGAGCGGGCCAAGCAGAAGCTCGCCGAGGCGAATCTGCGCCTGGTGGTATCAATTGCCAAGCGCTATGTGGGCCGGGGGATGCTCTTCTTAGACCTGATCCAGGAGGGAAATCTGGGACTGATCAAGGCGGTTGAGAAGTTCGACTACACCAAGGGCTATAAGTTCTCAACCTACGCTACCTGGTGGATTCGTCAGGCGATCACCCGCGCTATCGCGGATCAGGCCAGAACCATCCGGATCCCGGTGCACATGGTTGAAACCATCAATAAGCTGATTCGCGTTAGCCGTCAGCTCCTGCAGGAACTGGGAAGAGAGCCTTCTCCAGAGGAGATTGCCAGGGAGATGGAGACGACGCCCGACCGCGTTCGGGAGATTTTAAAGATTTCGCAGGAACCGGTCTCTTTAGAGACCCCGATCGGGGAGGAGGAGGACTCCCATCTTGGCGACTTTATCCAGGATGAAAATGCTCCCGTTCCGGCAGAGGCAGCGACATTCACTTTGCTCAAGGAACAGCTGAATGAAGTCCTGGACACCCTGACTGAGCGAGAGCGCAAGGTTTTGATCCTGCGCTTTGGTCTGGAGGATGGCAGAGGGCGGACCTTAGAGGAGGTCGGCAAGGAGTTCAACGTGACCCGTGAGCGGATCCGACAGATCGAGGCCAAGGCCCTGCGCAAGCTGCGCCATCCGTCCAGGAGCCGTAAGCTCAAGGATTATCTGGAGTAATTATGGCTGTCAGGTTATCGAGGCGGATGCAGGCTCTGGCGGCTCTGGTAGAGCCCTGTCAGAGTCTGGCGGATGTTGGCTGTGATCACGCCTATCTGAGTCTGGCGCTTCTTGAATCCGGGAGAGTGAAGCGGGCTCTGGCCATGGATATCAGGCCGGGTCCCTTAAAGAGGGCAAGAGAGCATATTGCGGCGGAGGGAATGGCGGACCGGATTGAAGTCCGCTGTTCTAATGGTCTTGCGTCTTATCATCCGGGGGAGACAGAAGCCATTCTGATCAGCGGAATGGGAGGCGGTCTGATCCGAGATATCCTGGAGGCGGACCTGCCTTCGGCCAGGGAGGCCGGACAGATCATTCTGGGGGCACAGTCTGACTTACCCATGCTGCGGGCCTGGCTGCTTGACAGGGGATTTGTCACGCAGGCTCAGGATCTTGTGGAGGATGGGGGGAAGTGGTACTTCCTCGCCAGGGTTCGTTACCAGGAAGGAAGCCGGGGGGACTGTTTTTGGACTCCGGAGGAGCTGGCCTACGGAAAGCTTCTGATTGAGAATCGCCACCCCCTTCTGGAGGTTTATCTGCGGAGAGAGGAAGCCATGCTAAAGAGCATTCTTGCGGCGCTTCCTCAGGGGAAGGTCAGGCGAAGAGAAGAGATTTTAGAGAGGCTGAAGCAGAATCGAAGAGCCCGTTTGAGAATATCTGAGGAGAAGTAAGGATCCTGTAAAATACAGAAAAGATCAGTGTCAGACCGGTTTGGATATTTGCACCGGCATGCGGGATCAGATGGACCACGCAGTTTTTACAGCCCCGGGAGGCGAAGATGAGAGTCAGAGAAATTACAGACAGGATAGAGAAGCGCGTTCCCCGTCAGGCGGCGCTGGAATGGGACAATGTGGGACTTTTGGTTGGCGATCCCGATCAGGAGGTTCATCGCATCTATGTCGCTTTGGATGCCACCGATCAGGTCATCGACCATGCGATTAGCGCAAAGGCCGATATGCTCATTACCCACCATCCCATGATTTTCTCGCCGATCCGGTCCGTGCGGGCGGATGATTTTGTGGGTCGGCGCGTCATCAGGCTTATCAGCCATGAGATTTCCTATTATGCCATGCACACCAATTACGATGTCTGTGAGATGGGAGATCTGGCCGCCGATACCCTGGGAATGACAGAACTGATCACCCTGGATGTCAGTTACGACGGAAGGGACATTGATCCGGTCGATGCGGCGGGAGACGGGACAGACGCCATCCCTCCCATTCGGGTCAGCTCTTCGATGGGAATCGGCAAGGTTGGGGAGATGGGGGAGGCCATTGCGCCCAGCCTGCGGGACTACGCGAAGCAGGTCAGGGAGGCATTCGGGCTCTCCCATGTCAGAGTCTTCGGCGATCCCGAGCGCGAGGTGCACCGGGTGGCGATTTGTCCTGGATCCGGCAAGTCAGAGGTAGACTATGCCCTGGCAGCCGGGGCGGACACCTATGTCTCCGGGGACATCGATCATCATACGGGACTGGATGCCATGGCCCAAGGACTGGCGGTAATTGACGCGGGCCACTATGGGGTGGAGCATATTTTCATTGAGCATATGGCCATGACACTCAGAGCGCAGCTGGCGGAGATCGATGTCCTGACAGAGCCCATGAAAGAACCGGTCTGGATCGTCTGACGGTCTGCCTTGGTCCCATGCTCTCTTGCCGGGGAGAAGGGGCGGAGGGGAAGATAAAAGAAGAGAGAAACTGTTTGGCCTGCAAGAAGAGGGGAGCCGGAGAGTGGCAATTAGAGTCGAAATCGAAGGAAAGACACATAAATACGCGGAGGGAACAAGCCTCTGGGAGATCGCGAAGGAGATCACAGAGCGGGATCCGCAGGCCTATCCGGAGGATATTGTTCTTGCGGAGGTTGATCATCACCTGCGGGAGCTTGGTTATGTGGCCGAAGAGGGGGAGAAGATCCGCTTTTTGACCAGTGTTGATAAGAACGGGCTGCGAGCCTATCGCAGAAGTCTGATTCTGCTCATGCAGGCTGCAGCAGCTAGGCTTGATCCGGACAAACAGGTGGATATCCGGGTGGAGCATTCACTCGGTCAGGGTTACTTCTGCCATATATACAGCAGGGAGAAGGACGGCTTTCATCTGCTCTCTCATCCGCAGGCCTCGCTGATTGCCCAGCTCAAGGATCAGATGTTGGCAATGGCGGATGAAGATATTCCTATCGTCAAGAGATCTGTCTCTACGGAGAAGGTCAGGGATTACTTCCGCAGGGAGGGACTTGTCGACAAGGTGAGCCTTCTGCGCTATCGGATGGATTCTCACACCAATCTCTATGATCTCGAGGGCGTCAGCGATTACTTCTACGGCTATATGGTTCCGTCGACCGGCCTGCTGAAATATTTTGATCTGCAGACATTTGCCGATGGATTCATGCTTCTCTTTCCCTATCGGGAGGGGAAGAAGGTTGCTGACTTTGACCCGGCCATGAAGCTTTTTGAGGTGCAGGAGAGGTCGGGCAACTGGTCCGCCCGTCTGAGCATTCCCTCGGTGGGAACGCTGGACGATGCGATTGCTTCCGGCAGAATCCGGGATATCATTTTGGCCCAGGAGGCTCTGATGGAAGAGCAGATCGGCAGCATGGCCTCCCGGATCATTGACAGAGGCCGACGCGTCGTGATGATTGCCGGGCCCTCTTCTTCCGGAAAGACGACTTTTTCCCATCGACTGGGAACCCAGCTGATGGCCCGGGGCTTCACGCCCCATCCCTTTCCCCTGGACAGCTATTACAGGGGGAGGAGCCAGGTTCCCCTGGATGAGAAGGGAAACAAGGATTTCGAGGCCCTTGAGGCGCTGGATGTAGAGCTCTTCAATCAGAATGTCACGGACCTCTTTGCCGGGAAACGGGTTCTTCTTCCCGAGTATAATTTTACGACAGGCAAGCGGGAGTACCATGACCGATATATGCAGCTGGGGGAGAGAGATATTCTTGTGATCGAGGGGATTCACGGTCTCAACGACAAGCTCTCTTACTCCATTCCCGCCTCCATGAAGTACAAGATCTATATCTCCGCCCTGACTCAGCTGGGGATAGATGAGCACAATCCCCTGTCGACAACAGACGGCAGGCTTCTGCGCCGTATTGTCCGGGACGCGCGGACGCGCGGGACTTCCGCTGCCGAGACCATTCGCATGTGGGACTCTGTGCGCAGGGGAGAAGAGAGCGGGATTTTCCCCTTTCAGGAGATGGCCGATGAGATGTTTAATTCGGCTCTGGTCTATGAGATCGGCGTGCTCAAGCTCTATGCGGAGCCCCTGCTCTTTGCGATTGACAAGGAAGATCCGGCATACGCGGAGGCGCACCGCCTGCTCAAGCTGCTGGATTACTTTCTGGCCATCCCCACGGAAGATATTGCCAACAATTCCCTGATCCGGGAATTTATCGGGGGAAGCTGCTTTCAGGTCTGAGGAGGATTTTGCGCGTTCTGCTCTACCGGCCTTCGTTGGATTTGCTCTACAGACCTTTGTTTGCCGGGACCTTCATCGGTCTTGCGCTCACCCCTTTGAAATCGCTATAATAAGGCCTTGAAAGCAGGGTATGTGATCGCTGCCGTATGCAAGGGAGCCGCTTTGCGGCGCAGAACCTTGCCAAGAGGAAGGCTTTGCCGAACCTCAGAATACGGGAGAGGAAAGTCCGGGCTTCACAGGGCAGGATGCCGGCTAACAGCCGGTGGAGGCGACTCCCAGGAAAGTGCAACAGAAATATACCGCCGGGGGAACCCGGTAAGGGTGGAAAGGCAGTGTAAGAGACTACCGTGCGGCTGGTAACAGGCGCAGCCATGTAAACCCCATCCGAAGCAAGACCGAGCAGGAGCGATGACGCGGCCCGCCAGCTCCGGGTTGGTTGCTCGAGGCGGCTGGTAACAGCCGTCCTAGATAGATGATCACACCAGACATAACCCGGCTTATCGCCCTGCTTTCTATTTCGCGTTTCATAGGACCGTCCCTCTCTGTAAGGACGGTCTTTTCTCTTTTTTCGTATCTGCCCTGTAAAAGGTTCATGGAATGCCGCAGACAGCAGATGACCGCCGCCAGGGCTGCCCTGTAAAAGGTTCATAGAATGCCGTCAGACAGCGGATGATCGCCGCCGCCGGAGGCTGTCTTACAAAAGTTTAAGATAAGTTTAATAGAGCAGGCAGAAGGGATTCGCTATAATAATGTCTGAAAGTAATTTTCGAAATTCTCGCAATCGCATGGGGGGAGCTCCATCATTGCTCAGTGAGGAAGATGTATGCCCCGTATAGAAGGAATTATCGCACTGTTGATACAGATCCTGACGGTCATTCCGAGCATCTGGCTTGCCTTTGTGGTTATTTGGGGATTGAGCCGCAGGAAGAAGACATATCCGCACGCCGACAGGCAGGATCGCTTTGCCGTTGTCATCTGCGCCCGCAATGAGGAGGCGGTGATAGACAAGCTTCTGACCAGTCTCTCGCAGCAGAAATATCCTCAGGATAAGCTCAGGATTTTTGTTCTCGCGGATCACTGTACAGATCGCACGGCTCAGACAGCCTCAGGCTTTGATCGCGTCATTGTCATGGAGCGCAATGAAGGGCCCACCAGGGGCAAGGGAGATGTCCTGGCCTGGGGAATCCGCCGCATCATGAAAGAGTATGGCGACGACATCGATTCCTTTGCCTTTTTTGATGCCGACAATATTGTCCGAGAGGACTACCTGATCCATATCAATGACATGCTGCAGTCAGGGGAGGAGATCGTGCAGGGGAATCGCCTGGGAGGCGGCCCCTACAAGACCTTCGTTACCAAGTGGTTTGCCATCTACTGGATGCTCTACAGCTTTCTCTTTTCCTATCCCAGGCAGAAGATGGGGCTCTCAGCCTTTCTGACCGGTACCGGTTTCGCCGTCAAAAAAGAAGTCCTGTCCGCGGGCTGGAGGACCTCGTCCATTACGGAGGATGTTGAGTTCTCCGTCCAGCAGTGTCTGGCCGGCAGGAGAGTTGCCTTCTGTCTGGACGCCGTGTGCTTTGATGAGCAGCCCTCTGAGGTCAGGGTGCTCTTTCGCCAGTTGATCCGCTGGTGTACGGGCTCCTATCAGATCCTTCGCCGCTATATCGGGGCATGGATGCACGCCCTTAAGATCTCCAGTGAAGATCCCTATCGCAGACGCACGACGGACAACCTGATGCTTCTGCTTCTGGGCCCTGTCAATTTTGTCGCATTCTTCGCCAATCTGGTCATGATTCCTCTGACTCTCTGGTACTTCCCGGGACTGGCGCTTTTGGGTCTCGCCTTGATTCTGGCAGGGACGGAGGTCGTCCTCTTCTGTATGATCCGTTTCTTCTATCACCAGGAGCTTCGGCCCTTTATGCCTGCCCTGCTCTTTATGCCGGTCTTCTTCTTCTTCTACAGCATCTGTTCTGTGATTGCCCTGGTACACCCGGTCAGGAGCTGGAAGCGGATTGACCACGAGGGCATCGCCGCGCCTCAGGAGAGCAAGGCTCTGCCGCCTGCCGGCAGCAGGAAAGCGATTGCCTCCCGCGAAGATAAGGAGGAGGTCCCATACAAGATGACTGAGCTTCTTGTCCGGGAAGGGGAGAATGACCGCTTGAACCGTGCGGCAGGAGTTAAAGACGCAGAGGGGAGTGACTATGTCCGGAGTTAAGAATCCTCATGAGATAGGAGCGTGCAAAATGCAGGAGGAAAGGCAGGCATGAGGGCTCTGCGTTTTTCCAGTCAGGCCGGGATTATGCACAGTCTGCTTTTGGAGGAGACCTGGGACGCCTTTCCACTGGCAAAAGCAGAGATACGCTCGTCCTTTTCCCTGACCCTTGACGGGCATCTGATTTGCGACTTCTACACCGCGGAAGAATGGGAGAAACTGGAGGCGGCCGGTTACCGCTGCCTGCCCTATGGCCGCCTGCGCAAAATTTGTCTGGAGACAATTTCCGGAAAGAGGGCGCCGGGCTATTTCAAATTCGTCTTTCTGGCTCCGCCGGCCCTGGTCAGTCAGCTGCTTGATCAAGCGGGAAATGGCATGCGGTCAGAGGATGTAGACGCGCTGGCTATGAATCTCACCTATCGGGATGGATCGCTGCGGCTCACGACGGGAACTTCCTGTCGGATATTTTCCATGGACAAGAGTCTCGATCAGGTCTGGGATCATTGGGTATGTGAATTTCTGTCAAAAAATCATCTGGATTGGTCAGAACTTGTGTGAAAAAATTTGTTATTTTTTCCGCTTTATGTTATCCTTGACCCGTTGAGATGTTCTGTTCTGACATAGTTTCGTATGGAGGTATAAAGGAATGGCAAAAGGGACAGTTAAGTGGTTTGATGACCGTAAGGGGTACGGTTTCATCTCTGATGAGGCTGGAAAGGATGTATTTGTACACTTCTCCAAGCTGAACATGGAGGGATTTAAGACCCTGAAAGAAGGAGCTACGGTTGACTTTGAGGTTGAGGACTCCGATAAGGGTCCGCAGGCGATCGACGTCACCGTTGTGGAATAAATCAAATCACCACGAGGAATCATCAAATGTGAGTTCTGCTCACATTCGTGGTCACAGAGGAGAAGAGAAGCGGCAGGCCGCTTCTCTTTTTTCTTTGCGGAATCTGTTGTAGAATGGGTTCGTATCACTGTGACGGATCGATAATCTCCGTGCTCAGCACAGGAGGGTGAGGATGTATAAGATTTTAGTTGATTCTTGCGGCGAATTATCAGAGGAGATGAGAGCCGGCGGGCACTTTGTAAATATTCCTCTGATTCTTCGCGTGGACAATGAGGAGATTGTGGACGATGAGAGCTTTGACCAGAAGACCTTCCTGGCCAAGGTGGCCTCCAGCTCCAACGAGCCCAAGTCTGCCTGCCCATCTCCGGATGCCTACATGAAGTGGATGGAAGGGGAGTCAGACCACATCTATATTGTCACGCTTTCATCCAAGTTATCTGGTTCTTACGCCAGTGCCAGTCTGGGGAAAGAACTCTATGAGGAGGAATACGGGGACGCAAAGAAGATTCATGTCTTTGATTCCAGGTCCGCGTCCATCGGAGAGAGCCTGATCGGCTTGAAGATCGAGGAACTGGAGGAAGAGGGCCTGCCCTTTGAAGAAATTGTGAGCCAAACCCAGGACTATATTGAGAAGCAGCACACCTTCTTTGTCCTGGAGACGCTGGAGACCCTGCGCAAGTCCGGTCGTCTCTCAGGCCTGGCCGCTACGATCATCAAGGCACTGAATATCAAGCCGGTGATGGGATCCACAGAGGAGGGTTCCATTCAGAAGCTTGGTCAGGAGCGTGGAATGACGCGCGCGCTGATGAAGATGGTTCGCTGCCTCATGGAGGTCACGCCGGATCCTCAGAATCGCGTGTTGGCCATCGCTCACTGCAACTGTCCCGAGCGGGCGCAGATGGTCAAGGCCCAGGTGGAGAAGCTGGCGCATTTTAAGAAGATTCTGATTTTGGATACCGCGGGAGTCTCTTCTATGTATGCCAATGACGGCGGTATCATCATGGCTGGTTGATATGACTTATCAGGAAATTGTAGATAAGATAGAGAAAATGAGGCGATTCGGCAGGGCGACAGGATACCAGGTGTCCCGTGAAATGCTGGATCGCCTTTCGCATCCAGAAGAGGGGCAGAGAGTCATTCATATCGCCGGCACAAATGGCAAGGGATCGACAGCGGCGATCCTGGCGTATATTCTGGCGGCACAGGGCTTTCGGGTCGGGCTCTTCAGCTCGCCTCATCTGCTGCGTTTCAACGAGCGAATCCGCATTCTGGAGACAGAGGAGAATCGAAGAGGCGCATTCGATGCGGCGACTGCCCCTCGAGTGATTACAAGGCAGATTTCCGATGACGCCGTCCGGCGCCTGGGAGAGAAGATTCTTGAGCTGCCCATGGAACTGCCGCCCACCATGTTTGACATCTGTTTTTGCATGGGGCTCTGTTACTTCAGGGAAGAGGTCTGTGATTTTGTTATCTTAGAGACTGGCCTGGGGGGAAAATACGACTCGACCCGCGCTTCTTCTGTAGTTCCCCTGATCAGCATCATTACCAGCATCGGCTTAGACCACACGGCGATTCTGGGGAATCGCCCGGAGGAGATCGCGGAGAATAAGGCGGGGATTCTTCGCCCCGGCACACGCTGTATCCTGGGTCCTATGGAGGAGGCGGCCAGCCGGGTGATCATAAGGCGCTGCCGGCAAGAGGGGATTCCCTTTTGGCAGGTGACAAAGAGCGGGGCAAAGGATATTTTCCTGGCGAGGGGACTGAAAAGGGAGGATCTGGCTCTGGAGGGGCATTACCAGCTCTACAATGGAGCCTGCGCGATTCTGGCGGCGGAGATCTTGCATGAGATGGGAGTGACCTGTCAGAAGGGGAGAAAGACAGACAAGGCCCGCGGGAGTGCGACGACCGCGCCGGATTCTGTAAGAGGGGAGAATCAGGCGTTTTGCAGGGCCCTGCGCAGCGGTCTGGCTCAGGTCTCATGGCCGGGGCGCATGGAGAGAGTCAACTACAGAGGCAGGCAGATCCTGATCGATGGCGCCCACAATCCCCAGGGAGTGGACGCTTTGGCCAAGAGCCTGCGCGGCTTTTATCCGGATACGACCTGCGTCTTTATCATCGGGATTTTGGCGGACAAGGAGTATGACCTGATGCTGGAGGAGATTCTCCCGCTGGCGGCGGAAGTCGTCACGGTAACGGTGGACAGTGACCGGGCTCTGCAGGCAGAGAGGCTGGCTGCTCTGATCCGTGGTCGGGGCGGCTGCGCTCACAGGGCGGGCTCTGTCTCAGAGGCCCTGGAGCTGGCCGCGGACATCTGCAGGCAAAGAGAGGGAAAGGGAATCAGAAGCCCTCTGGTTCTCTTCGGATCTCTTTATTTTGTGGGTCAGGTCAAGGCATTCTTGGCCGATTCTCCGGAAGAATTCAGGCCGGAGGTGGCGCAGGAGAGGAAAAGCGACATTTAGCGCTTTCCTTACGGACCTTTTTTCGATACAATGTTGGGCGTAGATGATGCATTGGGCACCTCTGTGGAGGTGTGTGATGAAAATACGCAGGTATTTGATGTGCGGATTTCTTCTGATGGCCCTGTGCCTGTCGTCCTGCGCAAGAGGATCCTTCCTTCAATCCAGAGAGATAAAACAGGAGGAAGAGGGGGCCGATTCGAAAGAGCAGGCCGGGGATACAGGCAGGGGGGAGAATTCCGGGACAAATCAGACGGAGGGCGACAGGACAGATACCGGTGGGATCTGGGTTCAGATTCAGGGGGCAGTGGAGCGCCCCGGAGTCTACTCTCTTCCCAGGGACAGCCGCTTAAAGGATCTCCTGGAGGCGGCTGGCGGTTTTGGCCGGGATGCCGATACAGAGAAGGTAAATCAGGCCGCGCGTCTGGAAGACGGTGCCATGTATCGGGTGCCCAGACAGGGAGAGGGGCAGAACTCGTCTGAGGAGGGGCAGTCTTTGGAGAATGCTCAGACGGGATCCGGATCTTCATCCAAGGTCAATATCAACCGGGCTGACCGGGACCAGCTGATGAGTCTGCCCGGGATTGGAGCCGGCAAGGCGGATGCGATTATTGCCTATCGCAGGAAGCAGGGAGCGTTTGCCAAAAGAGAGGATATCATGAAGGTCCCTGGCTTGAAGGCGGCGGTTTACGCCAAAATCAAGGATCGGATCACTGTGAATTGAGGTATGAGATGGCCAAAAAGGTGTTGGTGGTCGACGATGAAAAATTGATTGTGAAGGGGATTCGCTTCTCCTTGGAGCAAGATGAGATGAAGGTCGACTGCGCCTATGATGGTCAGGAGGCTCTAGACAAGGCCAGGGAGGGAGACTATGATCTCATCCTCTTAGACGTCATGCTGCCCAGGATGGATGGCTTTGAGGTCTGCCGGGCAGTGCGTGAGTTCTCCAACGTGCCGATTGTCATGCTCACAGCCAAGGGCGACGACATGGATAAGATCATGGGCCTGGAGTACGGCGCGGATGACTATATTACAAAGCCCTTCAATATTCTGGAGGTCAAGGCCAGAATCAAGGCCATTCTGCGCCGGGTCAAGAGCCAGGAGGCGGAAGAGGACAGTGGAAATGTGGTCAAATCCGGCGACGTCAGCATGGACACGGATCGTCGAAGCCTTCGGATTGCGGGAGAGGATATCAATCTGACTTCCAAGGAGTTTGATATGCTCCTGCTCCTGGTCAATCATCCGGGCAAGGTCTACTCCAGAGATTCTCTTCTGCACACGATCTGGGGCAGCGACTATCCGGGGGACGCGAGGACGGTGGACGTACACATCCGCCGCCTGAGAGAGAAGATCGAGCCGAGCCCGAGCGAACCCAGGTATGTGCACACCAAGTGGGGGGTGGGCTATTATTTTCAGGCCTGAGACTTCCTTATCGATTTGATACGATTTCAGCCTTTGACATTGTCCCCTGATTTTTTCCCTGTTATACTAATCTCATGAATGCTTTTCGACGACTCCGGGATCAATTTCACAGGCTCAGACTGCGCCTGATTCTCATGATTCTGTTGGCGGGACTGATCCCTTATACCGTCGCTTTTTATCTCTATCTTTATGCCTATCGGCAGAATACCATCAACATTGAAGAAGTGCAGATTCAATCGCAGATGCAGGTTTTGACCGGGGGGATCCTGGACAAGGACTATCTGTCGGATCCTTCGGACACGGAGATCAACAGCCAGCTGGATACGGTTCGTCAGATCTATGGAGGGCGTATTCTGCTGATTGATGATACCCTTCGGGTGATCAAGGATACCAATGGCATCGATAGCGGACGGACGCTGGTCTGGGCGAACGTGATTCGCTCTCTCAAGGGAGAGGCCCTCAGCTACTATGACAAACAGAACAATTTCTTGACGGTTACCCTGCCCATCCGCAGCACGGCGGACAACAACGCGCCTGTTCGCGGGGTGCTCATGGTAGTGCGCTCGATGGACTACATGAACCAGTCCCTGGACCAGATGACCGCGCCCGGGATCATCGGTTTTGTCATTTTAGGCTTCATTCTCCTGGGGCTTGCCGCCTGGACCGCGGAGCATACCATTCGCCCTCTCAAGACCATGGAAGAGACCCTGGATAAGACGAAAAACGGCAGCGTCTCGTCGGGTCTGAAGGATTTAGACTATGCGGAGGCGGAGGAGCTGGCAGGCCATTTCAATGATTTCCTGGGCCGCATGCAGTCTGTGGAGGCTTCCCGGCAGGAGTTCGTCTCCAATGTCTCTCATGAGCTCAAGACGCCTCTGACATCCATGAAGGTCCTGGCGGACTCCATTAACAGTATGGAGGGGGCCCCCCTCGAGCTCTATCAGGAATTCATGCAGGATATGAGTCATGAAATTGACCGGGAGACCAAGATTATCAATGACCTTCTCTCTCTGGTTCGTATGAACAAGACGGGAATCAGCATGAATATCGCGTCTGTCAATATGAATGAGCTGATCGAATCCATCCTGCACCGGGTTCGTCCGATCGCGGACCGGCAGGGAGTAGAGCTGGTCCTCGAGTCCTTCCGTCCGGTTTTCTGTGAGATCGACGAGACCAAGTTTTCTCTGGCGATTACAAATCTGGTGGAGAATGCCGTCAAGTACAACAATCCCGGCGGCTGGGTTCACGTCTCTTTAAATGCTGATCACCAGTACTGTTTTGTGACGGTTGAGGACAATGGAATGGGAATCCCGCAGGATTCGCTGGACCGTATCTTCGAGCGCTTCTACCGGGTGGACAAGTCGCATTCCAGGGAGATCGGCGGTACCGGTCTTGGTCTTGCAATTACGCAAAACGCGATTCGCATGCACCACGGAGAGATTCGTGTGGCCTCTGAGCTGGGACAGGGAACGACCTTTGATGTTCGTATTCCCCTGACCTATATCGTGGATCCCGAGGAGGATGTCATTGCCAGACGGGCAGATGAGATCCGTGAGGAGAGGAGCGGAGAATGAGAAGATCTATCCGGAAGAAATGCGTCTCTCTCGCTCTGATGATGAGTATGGTTATTACACTTCTGACAGCGTGCGGCGGGGACGCGGGGACGCAGCAGATCTACTATATGGATGTGGCCGGGAACAGCTTAAAGATCAGCGCTCACAAGCTCAAGGCCAAAGACACAGAGGGACAGATCAGTGAGCTTTTAACTGCCCTGAAACAGGCTCCGGATACAGGAAGAGCAGTCAGTGTCATGCCCGGGGATCTGGAAGTGATTTCACATCGCCTGGATGGGGGACACCTGGTCCTGGATTTCAATACAGCTTATGAGCGAATCACCGGACCGAACGAGGTCCTCATGCGGTCTGCGATCGTCAAGACCCTCCTGCAGATCAGCAACATCAGCTCAGTGACCTTTATGGTACAGGGAAAGGCTCTGACAAACGCGGACGGTAGTGAGATTGGCGCCATGAATGCCGACACATTTATGGATTTCGGGGGCGACGCGGAGGACGCTATGGTTCGGCGGACATTTACCCTCTACTATGCCAGCAAGGACGGGCAGAGCCTGGTCAGAGAGAAGAGAGAGATCTATTACAACAGCAACATTTCACCGGAGAAGCTGGTGATGGAATATCTGATGACCAGTCCTCACACGGATGACGCCATCAGTCCGATTCCGGACAGCACCAAACTGCTCAATATCAATGTCAATCGCGGGGTCTGTTATCTGAATCTGGATGAGAATTTTCTCAATGCCACAGATAAGATCTCACAGCAGGTCGTGATATATTCGATCGTCAACTCTTTATGTGAGCTGAACGAGATATCCAGTGTACAGATCGCGATCAATGGGGAGATGAATTCCATCTTCCGAGGGGACAAGCTGTCCAATTCTTATACGCCCAACTTCAATATGGTGACTTCCGACGCCGAATAGGAGCGGGGAGGTGGCCTATGCTTAGAGCCAGACCTCTGGTCATCATGGCCTTGAGTTTACTTGCGGGAATTTTTATTGCGCGTGCGCCTTGCGCGCGCCAGGAAGTTCTGATTCTACTGATTGCGCTTATTTTGCCCGCTGTCGCAGCGGTCCTTTTTATCCCGGGTTGCCCCCTGATCGAGGGCGGCAGGCCCGCGGTCTTATCTTCTTTTATCAACATAAGAAAAGCGGTCAGACGGATCGGACCGGGACTGATGGTCTCTGCCTTCTTCCTGATCGGATTTACGCGCTGCCAGGCCCTCCTGGATCATCAGCTGCGGGTCGCGCAGAAACTGACAGAGGGACAGCAGATCATCGCTGAGGGGAGAATCTATGCCCTTGAGCCGAGGGAAAAAGGCATTCGGGCACTCCTGGGACAGGTGAAAATTTCAGCCAGGGATCATGAAAAAGAGTGGGAACTGGGGAAAATTTATGTCGATGATTTGGCCGAAACCATCGATCAAAGAGGGACGCGCCCTCAACTGGGAGACAGGATCCGCCTCAGCGCTTTATACAGTCCGGGACAAGCTGCGCCAAATGAGGGGGGCTTTGACGAAAGAGCCTATGAATACAGCAGGCAGATCTACGGGCATTTTAAGAAGGCCTCTCATCCGGTTGTGCTTGCAGAGGGAGCCGGTCATCCCTATTGGCATTTGAGGCAGCTGCTTGAGAGCCTGCGATCAGGGCTGGCAGGGGTCTTTGACAGGAATCTGCCGGCGGAAGAGGCGGGCCTTCTTTCCGCCATGGCGCTGGGGGCAAGGAGCAGTCTGGACGCGGAGGTCAGAGATCTGTTCACCCGATCCGGTCTATCGCATATCCTGGCGATTTCCGGCCTTCATGTCTTCCTTATGGCTTCCCTTCTCCTTGGGCTTTTGAGGAGCTTGCGCCTTAATCTGCCCCTGGCTGCCCTTATTTCCGGTATGGGAATCATCTTCTACGGTATGATGACCGGGAATGCCGTTTCCACGCAGAGAGCGGTGTGGATGTACCTGCTTGTTCTTCTGGGGAAATGTCTGGGCGAGGCCTACGATTCTCTGTCCGCGCTGGCGCTGGCGGCGCTTGTGATTCTGATCCCAAATCCCATGGCCATAGGCGACCCGGGGTTTCAGCTCTCATTCGCGGCGATTTTGGGTATGCAGCTTGTGGCCAGGCCGATGCAGGAGCGCTACCGATCCGACTGTAAAGAGAAATTTAAGGCGAGACAGCATCAGCTTTTTCGAATGAGTCAAAGGCAACTGCCCTGGAATCGGGGGCGTGACCGTGTATCCGGGTCCTATCAGCCCAATCTGACCCAGCGTATCCTGGGGCAGATAATCCTGGCCCTGGGAATCCAGCTGGCTGTCTTACCCCTGCTCGCCTTCTGCTACAGCGAGATAGCTGTCTATGTGATTTTTCTCAATTTGCTTCTGCTGCCCTTTTTGGGACTGGTCCTGGCGAGCGGTCTGCTGGGAGGATTTCTGGGTCTGGCGGCAGAGCTCGGGTTTCTGAAAGCGCCGGCAGATCTTTGCCTGGGAGTCAGCCACTGCCTGCTCTACTTCTTTGAATGGAGCTCGGATCTGAGTCTGCGCCTGCCCGGAGCGAGGATGATTACAGGCAAGCCCCCGATTTGGCTGATCCTTGTCTATTACGGGAGCCTTTTTTATTTGCTGTATGGAAGAGAGAGAAGAGGGGCTGTTCATCCCGGGCAGAGGAGAGCAAAGGGTCAAATAAAAAAACGGCGGATTCAGGGGAGAATTTCCGCGGGGGTCGCCCTTGCCCTTCTGCTGTCGCCGCCGATCCTCTGGTCTGCAAGCCTTCCTTATCTGGCAGGAGCTGAATTTACCATGTTAGACGTCGGACAGGGGGATGGTCTGTACTTCTGTGACGGGAGAGGAGGCCATTACATGATTGACGGGGGATCGACCAGTCTGGATCAGCTGGGAAAGCGGCGTATTCTTCCCTTCCTCAAAGCCAGAGGCATTCGGCAGATCCGCTATTGGTTTGTCAGCCACACCGATCTGGACCATATCAGCGGCCTGGAAGAGGCCCTAAAGGAAGGGTATTCCATACAGAATCTTGTCTTTTCGGCCAATATGCCCTATGTCGATGAGGGGAGAAATCCCGCCTATGAAAGGCTTACTGCTCTGGCAAAGAGAAATGGATGCCGGGTCCTGCTCTGGGATCAGGGGGACCAGCTTTGTATAGAGGGCGGTGGGGAGAAAAAGGAGATCCTTTTGGTGCGCTGCCTGGGACCGGGCAGGGATCATTTGGCCAGGGGGGCCAATGAGAACAGTCTGATCCTGTCGATTACCATGCCGGGACTCTCTGCCTTTTGCGCCGGAGATATTGGGACACAGCAGGAAGAAACCCTGTTGCGCAAGGGCATGTTCTTTGGAGACAAAAGAGAGGGGAACCTCTCTTTATATAAGGCCTCCCATCACGGGAGCAAGGGAGCCAACAGCCGGGAGATTCTCCAAAGGCTGCGGCCGGATCTGATCTGGATCAGTGCCGGGATCAGAAATCGCTATGGACATCCGGGAAAGGAGACTCTGGAGCGGATGAAGGAGATCGGTTGTCCGATCGATCGAACTATGTATCAGGGGCAGATGACCCTGCGCAGAAAGGGAAGCGACTGGAAATATCAGGTCCGCTTCCCGTGAAATTCGCCTCTTGACACCGATTCGCATGGGAGAAAGTCTGGCTCGATAAAACGATTACATCAGCTGATCTTCGCGGATCACCTGCGCGTGTTCGATCAAGGTCCGGTAATGCTCCAATCCCTTCGGATCATCCAGGGGGTGAAT
The DNA here is from genome assembly GCF_000524295.1 of Shuttleworthella sp. MSX8B. NCBI lineage: Bacteria > Bacillati > Bacillota > Clostridia > Lachnospirales > Lachnospiraceae > Shuttleworthella > Shuttleworthella sp. MSX8B. The sequence goes on along the minus strand of NZ_JAQT01000033.1, from coordinate 86,694 downwards.
AGAACACTCGCCCGAGGACTTGTCGACGAGTACAGGGCCGAATTTGCCGTAGCTGTAAGCGGTATAGCCCTCTTTGCCGGACAGAAGGCAGGCGGTATTGTCTGCGGAGTGACCGGATGGATTTCTGTGGAAGAGACTGGTCCAAAATTCCCCTTTCTTTTGGGCCTGCGCGGTCAGTTCTGTCGGATCCAAATCTCGGGGGAGAAAGTCAAAGATGTAATAGCGGTGGCAGACCCAGGCGTGATAGAAGAGATTTTCGGCGGGAGCCAGCCGATCGATATAGTCCTGGGCGAGTTGACAGGCCTCGTGGGCATTTGTGACGGTTTGTGACATGATATTCTCCTTACAGGGCCATTGTCCGCAGGGCGTGTTGGACGCGGCAGAGACGGATTATGGCTGTTGTTTTGTCAGCTGAATTTTTTACTATTATAAGCGCTTTTGCCTTCCGATGCCCATCGAACTTAAGTGCGTATTCCGCAGATTGACTTGTATGGAGCGGGATTTTACAATTGTTTTCATGCAGACCATCAATCAGGATATTAAGACGGGACAATTTCACAGAGCCTATCTGCTCTATGGAGAAGAGGACTATCTCAAGCTCCAGTATCGGGATCGGCTGGTCAGGGCCCTGACAGGCGGCCAGGAGAGCATGAATTTCAGCCGGATGGAGGGAGATGACTGCGACCTGAAAGGGCTGATTGATCTGGCGCAGACCATGCCTTTTTTCGCGGACCATCGCTGTATTCTGATCATGGAATCTGGCTTCTTTAACAGTAGCAACGATGAACTGGCGGCTTATCTTGAGACTGTGCCAGAGACGGCTGTGCTGATCTTTGTCGAGAAGGCCGTCAGGAAATCGACCAGACCTTTTAAGGCCATGGTGAAGTATGGCTACGCCTGTGAGTTCTTAAAGCCCGATGAGAGAATCCTCATGCAGTGGATCGGAGGCCGCCTGTCCAAGGAGAAGAAGACCATGTCACCCGAGGCGTGGCGGGAATTCTTTCTGCGAAGCGGCGAGAACATGGAGAATATGGAGCGGGAGTACGAGAAGCTTGTGACTTACTGCCTGGACAGAGAACGCATTGAACTCGATGATGTCAGGGCCATCACAAGCCGTCCGCTCAACAACCGTGTCTTTGATCTGATCGACGCCATGGCGAGGCGGGACGGAAAGCTGCTCCTGGAGCACTACGCGGATATGATCGCGGCCAAAGAACCGCCCCTGCGTATCCTCAGCCTGATTGAGCGCCAATTCATCCAAATGCTGGCGGTGCGGCAGATGTCATCAGATCATCTGTCAGATCGCGAGATCGGACAGAAAATCGCCGTCTCCCCTTATATTGTCGGAAAGATCCGCCGCAGCTCAGAGAGCTATAGCCAGGAACAGATCAGACAGCTGCTGGCGGACGCCTCTGACATGGAGGAGAGAATCAAGACCGGGAAAATCACAGACCGACTGGGAGTGGAAGTCCTCATGATGCGCTATGCCAGGTGAGGTACGCGCCTGCCCGTAATTAATCCTTGACAGGAGCAGGCCCGGACAGTATCATGTACGAGTATGTTTACATTGAACTGTCCGTGTCCGGCTACAATGTAACTAAGGATTTTTTCTATAAGAAACATTCGATTTACATTGGAGGTAATCTAAATTGGCTAACATTAAGTCCGCAAAGAAGAGAGTACTCGTAACTGCTACCAAGACCGCCCGCAACAAGGCGATCAAGTCAGAGGTGAAGACCTACATCAAGAAGGTCGACGCGGCAGTTGAGGCTGAGGATAAGGACGCGGCCCTTGCAGCGCTCAAAGAGGCTACCAGCGTGATCGCCAGAGCATGCTCTAAGGGTGTTTATCACAAGAATACAGCGGCACGCAAGGTTTCTCGTCTCAGCAAGGCTGTCAACAAGCTCGCTTAATCAATCGGACGAGAAGAGGCGTCAGATACACCGATGCCGCAGGAATGAAGGATAAGAGAGTCAACAGCCCGTCATCTGTTGACTCTCTTTTTGTTCGCCGCATGGCGGATGATGAGAACAGGAGCGGAAATTGCCGTCGAGGGATCATGACCGCGGCGCATGAGGAGCAAATCCATGGGAATCGACCAGAGTAAAATTCGCAATTTCTGTATTGTGGCCCACATTGATCACGGCAAGTCCACCCTGGCGGACCGGATCATCGAGATGACCGGAACACTGACCAAGCGGGAGATGCAGGAGCAGGTTCTGGACACGATGGATCTGGAAAGAGAGAGGGGCATTACAATTAAGTCACAGGCGGTCAGGGTTATTTATCGGGCCAGGAATGGGGAGGAGTACATTTTCAACCTGATCGACACGCCGGGACATGTGGATTTCAATTATGAGGTCTCCCGCGCCCTGGCGGCCTGCGACGGAGCCGTTCTGGTCGTTGACGCGACCCAGGGGGTTGAGGCCCAGACCCTGGCCAATGTATACCTGGCTCTGGATCATGATCTGGAGGTGATCCCAGTCATCAATAAGATCGATCTTCCATCCGCGGACCCCGAGAGGGTGAAGAAGGAGGTGGAGGATGTCATCGGTCTGGACTGTCAGGACGCGCCTTTGGTGTCCGCCAAGACGGGTCTGAATGTAGAGGATGTTCTGGAGGCGATCGTTCATCATCTCCCGGCCCCACAGGGAGACAGGACGGCGCCTCTGAAGGCCCTGATCTTCGATTCTCTCTACGATTCCTATAAGGGAGTCATTGTTTTCATACGTCTGATGGAGGGCTCAATGAAGGCTGGAGACAGGGTCTGTATGATGGCGACCGGTTTCAGCTGCGAAGTGGTGGAGCTGGGCTACTTCGGCGCCGGTCAGTTTATTCCCTGTGAGGAACTGGAGGCGGGCATGGTAGGCTACTTTACCGCCTCGATCAAGGATTTGAGGGAGACCCGGGTCGGCGATACGGTGACCTCGGCGGATCGGCCGACAGAAGAGGCCCTGCCGGGCTATAAGAAGGTCCAGCCCATGGTCTATTCCGGGATATATCCGGCGGATTCCGCCAGATATCCGGAACTTCGTGAGGCTCTGGAGAAGCTCCAGCTCAACGACGCTGCCCTGCAGTTTGAACCGGAGACCTCAGCGGCCCTGGGATTTGGCTTTCGCTGCGGCTTTCTGGGTCTTCTACATCTGGATGTGATTCAGGAGCGCCTGGAGAGAGAGTATAAGCTCGATCTGGTGACGACCGCGCCCGGCGTCGTCTATCGGATCCATAAGACGGATGGGAGCCAGATGGAGCTGACCAATCCATCCAATCTGCCGGATCCATCCGAGATCGACTACATGGAGGAGCCTGTCGTCGAGGCGGAGATTATGGTCACATCCGACTATATCGGAGCTATTATGGATCTCTGCCAGGAGCGGCGCGGCCAGTATATCAGCATGGAGTATATTGAGGAGGGCAGGGCTCAGCTTCGCTATACCCTGCCTCTCAATGAGATCATCTATGATTTCTTCGATGTCTTGAAGTCCAGGAGCCGGGGCTATGCCTCCCTCGACTATGAGATGAAGGGCTATCAGAGGTCAGACTTAGTCAAGCTGGATATGCTGATCAATAAGGAACAGGTGGATGCCCTTTCCTTTATTGTGTTCTCAGGCACCGCATACGAGCGGGGGAAAAAGATGTGCGAGAAGCTCAAAAAGGAGATCCCCAGGCATCTCTTTGAGATTCCCATTCAGGCGGCAGTCGGGGGGAAGGTAATTGCCAGAGAGACGGTCCGGGCCATGCGCAAGGATGTCCTGGCCAAGTGCTACGGGGGAGATATTTCCCGCAAGAGAAAGCTTCTGGAGAAGCAGAAGGAGGGAAAGAAGCGCATGCGGCAGGTGGGCAGTGTGGAGATCCCGCAGGAAGCCTTTATGGCGGTTCTCAAGCTGGATTCGGACGACTGAGGATCGGATGCCGCTCTCCAAGGAACAGACGCGCATCCGGCGACGACGTGGAATTTGCGGCAGGTCTGTTTGAAACAGCGGTCGGGATACATCAAGAGAAGGAGCAGGGCGCGTGGAAGCTTTGGAGCTCTACATACATATTCCCTTTTGTGTGAAAAAATGTTTATACTGCGATTTTAACTCTCATCCGGGGAGCCCGAAGGAGCAGGCGGCTTATGCCGGCGCCCTGGTCAAAGAAATCGACTGGTGGGGCAGACTGATCGGCAGGAAGCAGGCGGCAAGTGTATTCGTGGGGGGAGGAACTCCTTCCTGGCTGGATTATTCTCTGATGGAGCAGATCTTTGCGGCAGTTCACAGGAACTTTTCTCTGGCCAGGGACGCTGAGGTCAGTCTGGAGCTAAACCCGGGGACCGTGACGGCAAAGGCGCTGAGGGCCTATCAAAGGATGGGGATCAACCGCGTCTCGATCGGCTTGCAGTCGTCCAATGACGATGAGCTGGCCCTTCTGGGACGAATTCACAGCTGGAATGATTTTCTACGTACCTTTGAACATGTCCGCGCAGCCGGTTTTTCCAATGTCAATGTGGATATTATGACGGGTTTGCCCCTGCAGACCGAGGATAAGCTCAAGAGAACCCTTCAGATGGTGACTATGCTCCGGCCGGAGCACATTTCCGCCTATTCTCTGATTGTAGAGCCGGGTACGCCCTTTTATGAGAGATATGCCGGGGATATCGCCAGGAGAGAGAGGGGCGAAAAAACGCTGGAGCTGCCGGACAGTGACCTGGAGTACGCGCTCTATGATATGACGAGGACCTTCCTGACGGGAAAGGGATACAGGCAGTACGAGATTTCCAACTATGCCAGGGAGGGCTATGCCTGTCGTCATAACCTGGGCTATTGGGAGAGAAAGCCCTACCTTGGATTTGGTGTGGGGGCGGCGTCTTTACTCTGTGATTCCCTCATAGACAGGCATTCGGACAGGAATCCCCTCATGCGAAAAGATCCGGCACAGAGAAGCTGCGCCTATCCAAATCTGCGCTTTTCCAATATCCCTGAGACAGACCGCTATATTGACCTCTGGGGAAAATATGATCCCGGTCAACAGCTGGACCTGGATGAAGTCCTGGCGGACGCTCCCTGGATTGATTCCAAAACGGTGCAGAAGCTGACCCGCCGGGAGGCCATGGAGGAATTTCTCTTTTTGGGGCTGCGCAAGACCAGGGGCATACGGGAGGCGGATTTTTTCAACGCTTTTGATCTCCCCGTCGGCAGTGTCTATGGATCCACTCTGGAGAGCCAGAGCAAGCGGGGTCTCCTGCGCCGACAGGGAGGGATGATTGCTCTTACAAAGGCAGGTACGGATATTTCTAACCAGGTGCTGGCGGAATATTTGCGTTAAATTTTTTGCATTAAAACAGAAATAAAACAGCCCCAAAGCGGCAAATTTATCTCACAAAAGCAGTAATTTATCGCACAAAAGCAGTAATTTGTCTCCCTAAAAGCAGTAGATTCGTCTCCTCGTGTTGACAGGCAAAGGCCCTGTCCCTACAATAAAAGAAGTTGTAGCACTCAGGAGAATCGAGTGCTAGTGCCAAAAGAGAGGAGAAATCTATGGCAGATTCCGGGCAGGGTATTGAGGAACTTTCCGAGCGCAAGTCAAAGATCCTCCACGCAATTATTCAGAATTACCTGGAGTCCGGAGAGCCGGTCGGTTCAAGGACGATTTCCAAGTTAGAGGGCGTCAGTCTGAGCTCCGCTACGATTCGCAATGAGATGAGCGACTTAGAGGAGATGGGCTACATCATTCGTCCCCACACCTCGGCCGGCCGGATCCCGACGGATCAGGGCTATCGCTTCTATGTGGATCATCTGATGGCGGAGAAGGACCAGGAGGTTACAGAGCTCAAGGACTTCGTGATCCAGAAGACGGAGAAGATGGATAAGGTCTTACAGCAGGTTGCCAAATTTTTGGCCAATACCACGCAGTACACCTCCCTGATCTCCGCGCCGGCTGTGAGCAAGAACCGAATTAAGTTCCTCCAGCTCTCTCAGGTTAATGAGCACCAGATCCTGGCCGTCATCATGATGGGAGGCAATATGGTCAAGAGCCGCCTGATTGAGGTCAAGAGCATTCTGAGCGGTGAGAATCTCCTGAAGCTCAATATGCTGCTCAACAACAGCCTGAATGGGCTGACCGCGCAGGAAATCAATCTGACTACGATCAGCAGGATGCAGGAGCAGGCGGGAATTCACGAGGATATTGTGGCGGAGGTCTTAAAGACCATTCCGGAGACGCTGCGTGAGGATGACGGACTGGAGATCTATACGTCCGGAGCCACCAATATTTTCAAATACCCGGAGCTGTCTGACGCGCAAAAGGCCTCGACCTTCATCTCTACCTTTGAGGAGAAGGGACAATTGGCGGAGCTGATCAATGACGTGCAGGAGCAGAGCGCCAACAATCCCGATTCGACGGGGATCCAGGTCTATATTGGAAGTGAATCTCCCATCGGAAACATGCCGGACTGCTCAGTTGTGACAGCCAACTATGACCTGGGTGACGGAGTCAGGGGGACGATCGGTATCGTGGGGCCCAAGCGAATGGATTATGCCAAGGTGATGGGCAGTCTCAAAGAGCTCAAGAGCAAGCTCTCTGAGATCATGGAAGATGCCCGGGAATAAAGAGAATAGAGTTTGTTGCTGCAACAGCTTTTCTGTCATCGGATGATGCAGAGAAGCTGTATTTTGCAGAAGTAGCACATGATGCGGGAGTCATCGGAGACGAAGCGTTTGCTGTATTTCAGATTGCAGAATATATGGCAAGTGCCGAACGGGCATACTGGTTTGGAGAAGCATTTCAGGGTCAGGGTATCATGCCGGAAGCTGTGAAGGAAATGCTGCGCCATAGATATACCTGATGAAGAAGGAAGATTGGCAGGAGATGTCAAAATCATTTTAAAGGTACGATTCTGAGGTTAAGATGGCGATCGTTTGGGAAGGAAATAAAAAAGAATTTGGAACATCGCATCAAAGTCCGCCGGTTCAGCAGAATGCGGTTAAGATTCGTGATGCTGAGGGATTTATCGGTAAGTCCCTGCCGTTTGGTATAGCTCCAATGATGATTTGCATGTTGGCGGTATTCTTAAAGGCATTTACAAGCAAGGAAGCACCGATTTCTCCAATATACCTTGTTCCGGCCTTTTTGATTGGATTTATGATAGCATTACCGATTCACGAGTTTGCGCACGCAGTTTGTTATCCGAAAGAAGCTACGGTGTGGGTGGGACTGTGTGTTCGTAAAATGCAGGCATGGGCCATTTCATATCATCCTCTTACAAAAAGGCGGTTTATCTGTATGTCTTTAGCCCCTGCCCTTTTGGGAATCATTCCTCTAATAGGAATCATCTTTATTCCAATAACAATGAAACCACTACTTACGATATGCGTCGTATCCGCATTCATGGGACTTATATCTCCGGCGCCTGACTATATGGATGCAATAAATGTTATGAGAAAAGTCCCCAAAGGTGCTGTCATCCGCGATTCACAGGATGGTTTGTATGCATATTTGAGTTCGATCGGAGGCTGATCAGCAGCTTTCCGTGATACGGGGAACAATAATGTATAGGATTTGAGGGATATCCCGGTGTCAGTATGGCGACATTTAACGATCCAATTGCGTTATACAATGTCAGCGCAACCATCATCTGCTCTTTCGAATACTTCATCTGTTCTCCCAGGGGCATTGCAGCGCCCAATTTTTTGTCCTCACCCTTTTAGAAGAATAGAATTTACGTTTTCATTTTTCTTCAGTGAAAAACTTGCAAATTTAAGTTGACACGATCTGTGAGGGGTGTTATCTTAGTGCATGAAGATATTAGCACTCACCAATATCGAGTGCTAATTGAAACAAATCCCAGGGTCGCAGACCCGAGAAAGGTGGTAGTTTTTTGGCTGAAGAAAAGAAGACTCCGGAGAGCAGCAATGAAGAGGCTGTGAAAGAAGCCGTAAGAGAGGCCAGAGAAGAAGCGAAGAAGCAGGAAAAGGCCGGTGAGAACGGGGAAACAGCAGAAGAAACTGCTGGACCTGAGGATATTGAGGAAGCTGTCAGGACAGAAGCGGATGGTGAGACTGGGAGAGAGGCAGACCCCCCAACCAAGGACGCCGTCGAAGCTGCGGATACCGCAGAAGCGGACCCCGGACAAAAAGAGAGCGGGAAGGGAATCTTTCACAAGAAGAAGGATCCGAGAGATGAGAAGATCGCCGAGCTCACAGACCGGGTGACCCGTCAGATGGCTGAATTCGACAATTTCCGCAAGCGAACGGAGAAAGAGAAGAATGCCAGCTTTGAGATGGGCGCTTCGGCTATTGTCGAGAAGATTCTTCCTGTGGTCGACAACTTCGAGCGCGGATTGAGTCTCTTGCCGGAAGGAGAGGCAGATGCCTTTGCGGAGGGCATGGATAAGATCTATAAGCAGCTGATCACGACTCTAACAGATCTGGGAGTCAGTCCCATTGAGGCCTTGGGGCAGACCTTTGATCCTGAGCTTCACAATGCAGTGATGCATGTGGATGACGAGAACGCCGGTGAGAACGAGATCGTGGAGGAATTGCAAAAGGGATACCGTTTTCACGACCGGGTCATCCGCCACAGCATGGTCAAGGTGGCCAACTAAAGAGACAGGTACAGATTATCTGATTTTTATAATTCAAAAATGATTTCAGGAGGAAAAAATTATGGGCAAGATTATTGGAATTGATTTAGGAACAACAAACAGCTGTGTCGCTGTTATGGAGGGCGGACAGCCCAACGTCATCCCCAACAAGGAGGGGTCCAGAACGACACCCTCAATCGTGGCATTTACCAAGAGCGGAGAGCGTCTGGTCGGCGAACCGGCCAAGAGACAGGCGGTGACCAACGCGGAGAAGACCATTTCTTCGATCAAGAGAGATATGGGAACGGATAACGGCCGTGTCATCGACGGAAAGAAGTACTCGCCCCAGCAGATCTCCGCGATGATTCTCTCCAAGCTCAAGGACGATGCCGAGAATTATCTGGGTGAGAAGGTGACAGAGGCGGTCATCACGGTTCCGGCATACTTTAATGACGCGCAGCGTCAGGCGACCAAGGACGCGGGAAAGATCGCGGGCCTGGATGTCAAGAGAATCATCAACGAGCCGACAGCAGCTGCTTTGGCCTACGGACTGGACAACGAGAAAGAGCAGAAGATCATGGTTTATGATCTGGGCGGCGGTACCTTTGATGTCTCTGTCATTGAGATCGGAGACGGCGTCATTGAGGTTCTCTCTACCAATGGGGATACCCATCTGGGCGGCGATGACTTTGATAACGCGGTCGTTGATTGGATGCTCTCTGAGTTCAAGAATGCCGAGGGCGTAGACCTCTCCGGAGACAAGATGGCTATGCAGAGGCTCAAGGAGGCCGCTGAGAAGGCCAAGAAGGAGCTCTCCTCCGCGACGACGACCAATATCAATCTGCCCTTCATTACGGCAACGGCGGAGGGGCCCAAGCACTTTGATATGGATCTGACCAGAGCAAAGTTTGATGAACTGACCCATGACCTGGTTGAGAGGACGGCGGTTCCGGTTCAGAATGCTCTTCGCGATGCGGGTCTTAACGTGAGCGACCTGTCCAAGGTTCTTCTAGTCGGCGGCTCTACCCGTATTCCGGCCGTACAGAAGAAGGTTGAGGAGCTGACGGGCAAGGAGCCCTCGAAGAACCTGAATCCTGACGAGTGCGTCGCAATCGGCGCTTCCATCCAGGGAGGCAAGCTGGCAGGAGATGCCGGCGCCGGCGACATCCTTCTTCTGGATGTCACTCCCCTTTCTCTGTCGATCGAGACCATGGGCGGCGTTGCGACCCGTCTGATCGAGAGGAATACGACCATCCCCACCAAGAAGAGCCAGATCTTCTCCACAGCAGCGGATAATCAGACCGCGGTAGATATCAACGTCGTACAGGGTGAGCGCCAGTTTGCCAGAGACAACAAGTCTCTCGGCCAGTTCCGTCTGGACGGAATCCCCCCGGCACAGCATGGCGTACCTCAGATTGAGGTTACCTTTGACATTGACGCCAATGGCATCGTGACCGTATCCGCTAAGGATCTCGGCACCGGCAAGGAGCAGCATATCACGATCACCGGCGGTTCCAACATGTCTGATGCGGATATCGAGAAGGCCGTTAAGGAGGCTCAGGAGTATGAGGCTCAGGACAAGAAGCGCAAGGAGGCGGTTGACACCAGAAATGAGGCGGATTCCTTCGCTTTCCAGACGGAGAAGGCCTTAGAGGAGGTCGGAGACAAGCTTGACGCGGCTGATAAGTCCGCTGTTGAGGCTGACATAAAGGCTCTTCGGGATCTCTTGAATCAGTATACGCAGCCGGAGGAGCTCTCAGACGCGCAGGTGGGCGAGATCAAGGCTGCTCTTGAGAAGCTGCAGGGCTCTGCCCAGAAGGTCTTCTCCAAGATGTACGAGCAGCAGGCAGCAGCCCAGCAGGGACAGGCCACAGGCGGCCCTGAGGCCGGCGCGCAGGCAGGGAATACTGCGGATGGCAATGATGATGTTGTCGATGCGGATTTCAAGGAAGTTTAATTAGATCATGGCAGACAAGAGAGATTTTTATGAGGTGCTGGGCGTCGACAGAAATGCCGACGACGCAGCTCTGAAAAGAGCATATCGCAAGCTCGCCAAGAAATATCACCCGGATTCTCACCCGGGGGACAAGGCGGCAGAGGAGAAGTTCAAGGAGGCCTCAGAGGCCTATGCCATCCTCTCGGATCCGGACAAACGCCGCCAGTACGATCAGTTCGGTATGGGAGCTTTCGAGGGCAACGGAGCAGGTGGAGCCGGCGGATTTGATTTCTCCGGTATGGACTTTGGAGATATCTTCGGAGATCTCTTCGGCGGCTTTGGGAGCTTTGGCGGCTTCGGCGGATCCTCCGCCCAGCGCGGTCCCCATAAGGGGGCGAATGTTCACGCGTCTGTCCGCATCAGCTTCGAAGAGGCAGTCTTCGGCGTGGTCAAGGAACTGGATCTGAACCTGAAGGAGGAGTGTCCGACCTGTCATGGCTCAGGCTGCAGGCCGGGAACAGGAAAGAAAACCTGCTCCAAGTGCGGCGGTAAGGGCCGGGTCGTTATGACCCAGCAGTCCATGTTTGGAACCGTGCAGAATGTGACGACCTGTCCCGATTGCGGAGGCAGCGGGCAGGTGATCGAGAGCCCATGCCCGGACTGTCACGGGAGCGGATATATCACCAGACGCAAGAAGATACAGGTCAATATACCCGCCGGGATTGACAATGGACAGTCCGTTCGTATTCGCGACAAGGGTGAGCCGGGGACAGGCGGAGGCCCCAGAGGGGATCTTCTGGTCGAGGTCCGGGTTTCCGGGCATCCTATTTTCCAGAGAAACGGCTTCGATCTCTACTCATCCGCTCCGATCACGTACGCCCAGGCGGCAATCGGAAGCGATGTCGAGATTGACACCATTGACGGCAAGGTGATCTACACGGTAAAGCCCGGGACACAGACGGATACGAGGATTCGCCTGCGGGGAAAGGGCGTTCCCACTCTGCGCAACAAGAATGTGCGCGGCGACCACTATGTCACCCTGGTGGTACAGACGCCGACCCATCTGACGGAAGAGGCCAAGGAGGCACTTCGCCATTTCGATGAGCTCTCCGGAGCAAGTCTTAAGTCCGCGTCAAATCCCAAGCCGAGAAAGAAGGGCTTTCGGGAGAAGATGCAGGAGATGAAGGATAAGTTCGACGACGCGATGGAATAATTGACAGGATCCCAGTATCAGGATTCTTATATAAAGACAGAGAGCACAGCTTTCTTCCTTTTGATTTTATCGAGAGGAAGCGGCTGTGTTCTTTTTTCCATGACAATGAACGACAGGAGGATCGCCCTTTTTGATCGGACCAGGAAGTCAGGAGGCGCTTTTTGGCCCGTTTGAAGTGCTGAATTCGGGATAAAACCGACCAAATCCAGGTTTTACCCGACATAATGACGATGGATTTAAAAAAATAGTTGAAATGTGTGAGCATTTTGCATAATATAAGAATGTAAGTTGTGTGAACGCTTGGAAACGTTTACAAGATATGTGCTTTTATGGAGGGAACTATGAAAAGTAAAAAACTTGCAGCACTTGGCCTGACCGCGTTGATGGGGGTTTCTGCATTGACAGGCTGCGCTGGCGGTAAGACGTCAGACAAGAATACGAAAACGGAATCAAAGGAAGCAACGCTTACCGTCTGGTCACCATCAGAGGATCAGTCTGAGGAGCAGGGCAACTGGCTCAAGAAGGAGTTGGATGCATTCCAGCAGGCACATCCGGAGTGGAAGCTTACCTTTAATACCGGCGTATGCCCTGAGGGTGATGCCAAGAATCTTGTAGCCTCAGATCCGGGAGCGGCAGCCGACGTATTCATGTATGCCAATGACCAGATTCCCGACCTGCTCAAGGCCAACGCTCTGGCAGAGCTGGGAGGATCAACGGTTGAGGCAATCAAGAAGAATAACGATGCGACGACCGTCAGTACGGTTACCTATAACAATTCGATCTACGGTGTCCCTTTCACGGGCAATACCTGGTTTATGTATTATGACAAGCGTGTCTTCTCCGCAGACGACGCCAAGAACCTCGATACCATGTTGAAGAAGGGTAAGGTCGGTTTCCCCTTATCCAATTCATGGTATTTCGCCTCTACCTACGTGGCAAACGGCTGCACTCTGTTCGGCAAGGACGGAACAGACGGCAAGGCTGGTATTGACTTTGGCGGAGACAAGGCGACAGCAGTCACCAATTACCTGATTGATCTTGCTAAGAACCCCAACTTCAAGGATGCCAATGGCCTGTCAGCTAGTACCCTGGGAGACGGAACAATTAATGCTCTCTTCTCAGGTTCCTGGGATTATAAGTCCGTTGTAGACGCTCTCGGCCAGGAGAATGTAGGAATTGCCGTACCCCCCAAGTTCAACTTAAACGGCAAGGAAGTGCAGATGAAGGCCTTCGCGGGTTCCAAGGCAATCGGTGTCAACCCCAACAGCAAGAATTCTGAGATTGCTGTTGCTCTGGCAGCCTTCCTGGGAAGCTCCAAGGCACAGCAGGATCACTATGATCTTCGCAAGGTGATTCCTTCTGATACCACGCTGAAGGTTTCCGATGATCTGTCAAAGGTACAGATGAGCACCATCGAGAATTGCGCAATTGTTCAGCCCCTGCAGTCCGGTATGGGCCAGTATTGGACGCCCGCAGAATCTATGGGTAAGGAGATCATTGCCGGCACAGTAACGCATGATAATGCCGCTGAGAAGACGGAGAGCATGAACAAGGCCATGAATACAGCTGCCGTTCAATAACATTGCATTTACTGATGGAAGGAATGCGGTTGGCATTACAGCCGCATTCCTCTTTTCTTATAGAATTGGATGAATTGTATGGAAAATAAAATGCAAAGTAAAATTCCACTCTCGAAGGCGATTGCCGCCGGAGATATACAGACGAAGTTATCCATCCCCTTCATGGGACTTGGGATATTTCTCAAGGGGCAGAAGATCAAGGGCTGTCTTATTTTTCTGCTGGAAGTTGCTTTTGTGCTCTATATGGCTACTTCCGGAGGCTATGCTTTATCTATGCTGCCTTCACTCGGTAACTCGGCCCAGCAGAAGGTCTGGAACGAAGCAAAGCAGATCTACGAGTACTCAGCTGGGGATAATTCACAGCTGATTCTTCTATCCGGGATCGTGACCTGTTTTGTGATCGTAGGATTTATCCTCCTGTGGATTATGCAGATCAAGCAGGCATATCGTCTGCAACTGCAAAAAGAAAACAATGTCCATGTCAAGACCTTCGCCGAGGATATCAGATCTCTCTTCGATGAGAACCTGCACATCACCCTGATGTCTCTGCCATGCATCGGTATTTTGGTATTCAATATTGTGCCTCTGGTTTACATGATCAGCATGGCCTTCACCTCCTATTCCAAGGAAGATAATCACTTACAGTTATTCGGTTGGAACGGCCTGGTCCAGTTCCAGCGCGTACTGAACTTCGGCGGTAATATAGGAAGGCAGTTCTGGCATGTCCTGGCCTGGACCGTTGTCTGGGCACTGGTTGCGACCTTCTTAAACTATGTCATGGGAATGATTCTTGCCATGATCATCAACCGCAAGGAGACAAAGGCAAAGGGCTTCTGGCGCTTTTGCTTTGTGCTCTCAATTGCGGTTCCGCAGTTCGTTTCACTGATGATTATGAATATCATGCTGCAGCCGTCGGGCGCAATCAATGTTCTCCTGCAGAATCATGGATTGATCAGCGGTCCCCTGCCCTTCTTCACAGATGCTATGTGGGCCAGGGTTACGATCATCCTGATCAATCTCTGGGTAGGTATCCCCTACACCATGCTTCAGGTCACGGGTATTCTTCAGAATATTCCGAGCGAACTCTATGAAGCGGCACGCATGGACGGGGCGGGTCCGGTCAAGATCTTCATGAAGATTACCCTGCCCTATATGCTGTTTGTGACGACGCCCTATCTGATCACTTCATTTGTGGGCAACATCAATAACTTCAATGTCATTTACCTCTTATCCGGTGGTGGTCCTACCTATGTGGGCGACACGGCAGGACAGACGGATCTTCTGGTAACCTGGCTCTACAAGCTGACCATTGACCAGCAGTATTACAATCTGGGCGCGGTTATCGGTATCCTGACATTTGTTATCCTGACGGTCGTTACACTCGTAACCTACCGCAGATCGAAATCCTATAAGAACGAGGAGGCGTTCATGTGATGAATACGAATACAGTTACAGTAAAGCGTAATCGAAAGAGTCTTTCCAAGCGCATCAACAATCTCCTTGTTCACCTGTTTTTGGCAGTGCTGGCGGCAATATGGATATTGCCGATCTTATGGATCGTACTGACAAGCTTCCGCGCAGAACCGGGCTCCTATGTCAGCACCTTTTTCCCAAAGGGTTACACGCTTGCCAATTATGTCAAGCTGTTCACAGACCGTAATGTGTTAGATTTTCCGCGCATGTTCGGAAACACCTTGATCATAGCGATCTGCACCTGCATTGTCTCGACTTTCTTCGTTCTGTCCGTTTCTTACTGCCTGTCCCGTATGCGCTTTCGCTTTCGTAAGCCCTACATGAATCTGGCTATGATTCTTGGATTGTTCCCGGGATTTATGGCTATGATTGCCGAGTATTATATCCTGAAGGCAATGGGGCTGACCGACGGATCCATGATCCGTCTGGCCTTGATCATTGTCTACTCAGCCGGAACCGGTCTGGGATTCCAGATTACGAAGGGCTATTTTGACATGATTCCCCGTGCGGTTGACGAGGCCGCAATTGTGGACGGCGCGACCCAATGGCAGGTATTTACGAGAATTACCATACCGCTGTCAAAGCCGATCATTATCTACACGATCATGACCTCCTTTATCGGCCCCTGGGTTGACTTCATCTTTGCCAAGGTCATTGTGCGAGCCAACTCCGATCAGTTTACGGTTGCCATCGGCCTTTGGAACATGCTGCAGAAAGAATATATCAATCAGTGGTATACCTGCTTTGCAGCGGGAGCTGTTGTGATTTCTGTTCCGATCGCAATTCTCTTTGTCTTCATGCAGAAGTTCTATGTCGAGGGAATGTCTGGAGCGGTCAAGGGATAAGACAGACCGGAAGCAGGCTGAAATCAGGCTGCTGGCCAGCCAATGGAATGATCGACAGTAATTACATTTTATGCTAGTATGGCACACGGACATGCCCTCCTGTGAGAGGGCTTCCGTGTGCTGTTTTTATGATAACTGGCAATCAAGTCGTTGCAGAACATGCATGTCGTGACATGTGACAATCGACTGTTTGCAAAGCATACATTCCATTGTCGCTTTGGAGGGCGAAGATTTGCGGCGTCAGGCTTTTCCCGCCGAAGAGGAGAGAATATGGACTATATTTGCTATACGATTGAGACGAGGGAGGAGGCGGAGGAGATTGTCAGCTGTCTTTTGGCAGAGGAAGGGATCGATTCCCTTGAGATTGATGATCTGCTTCCGGTCGATGACAGCATACAGGGGGGCAATTTCGAGGAGTTACAGCCGGATCTGCCGGAGGACGACGGCTCCTGCCGCATCCGTTTCTATCTGGACGCAGAGGGGGATCATACAGAACTGCTCAGGAGAGTTCGAAGTGCCCTGGAAGGGGCCAGAGCATATGCGGATATGGGTTCTTTGACCATTCGTGAGGAACGGGTCCGGCGGGAGGACTGGCAGGACAAGTGGAAAGAGTACTTCCACAGCTTTTCCATTGAGGATATTCTCTTTGTCCCCAGTTGGGAGAACCCTCCCGCAGACCTGGAAGGGAAGACCCTGATTCGCATTGATCCGGGCATTGCCTTCGGAACCGGCAGGCATGAGAGTACCGAACTCTGTATCCGGGCCATGCGTCATTATCTGAAGAAGGGAGATGCTGTTCTGGATGTGGGTTTTGGCTCCGGGATTCTCTCTGTAGTTGCCGCAAGCCTTGGCGCCGGTTCGCTGGCGGGCACGGATATCGACCCGATTTGTAAGGATGCGGTCGCGCAGAATATGGAGGCCAATGGTTTTTGCTTTGACCCGGCGCGCTTTTATATCGGAAATCTGGCGGAGGATACCGGACTGCGGAAGGAACTGGGAGAGGGCTGTTATGATCTTGTCTTCGCTAATATTCTGGCGGATATTATCACGGCGATGGCACCGGATCTTCGGGATCGGCTCCGACCGGGAGGTCTTCTTATCACATCCGGAATTATTGACTTCAAGCAAGAAGAGGTGGAAGATGCCCTGAGGGATCAGAAACTGGAAATTGTCGAGGTCAATGCCCTGGGTGAGTGGCGCAGTATCATTGCCAGGAGGAAAGCAGGTGGAGAAGAATGCAGCAGGTCTTTGTCGACGCGCGGCAAGTGAATGATGAGATCGTCACGATTCAGGGAGAGGATGCCAGGCATCTGGGGAGAGTCGTTCGCATCCGTCCCGGAGAGGAAGTGCGTGTCAGTGTGCGCGGCGGCAGGGATTATTATGGTCATGTCCTGACGGTAGATCGGGAGGAGATGACTGTAAAGCTGGTTGAGGAGGCTGCCAGCACGGAGCTCGCCCAGAAGATCTGTCTCTTTCAGGCGATTCCCAAGGGGGACCGGATGGAGACGGTCATTGAGAAGGCGGTTGAACTGGGGGTTTATGAGATTGTTCCGGTGGAGACCAGATACTGTGTGGTCAGGCTGGACGAGAAGAAGAAAGCCAAAAAGAGAGAACGCTGGCAAGCGATTGCGGCCAACGCAGCCCGACAGTCAAAACGCAGCATCATTCCAAGGATCGCCCCGGTCACACCTTATCAGAAAGCCCTGGATGACGCGGGTGACGCGGATCTGGTCCTTCTTCCCTATGAGAATGCCCGCGGCATGCAGGCGACTGGCGAAGCCCTGACGGCTGTAGCCCATGCAGGAGGCATTGGCATATTTATTGGGCCGGAAGGCGGATTCGCGGCAGATGAGATAAAGGCGGCTCAAAGAAAAGACAATATAAGAGTCATTTCCCTGGGCAGACGGATTTTAAGAACCGATACGGCGGCCATCGCAGCCATGACCATGGTCATGATGGCATGTGAGAGCAGATAGAGGCTTGTATGGAAGTATATTTGGACAATTCGGCCACCACACAGACAGATCAGGAGGTGGTGGATCTCATGGTCAAAGTTCTGCGGAAGGACTATGGGAATCCCTCCGCCCTGCACCAAAAGGGGATGGATGCGGAGGCCTATTTGAAAGAGGCCAGAGAGAGGATTGCCGGAACCCTGAAGGCAAAGAGCAGGGAAATTGTATTTACTTCCGGCGGAACAGAGGGGAATAATCTGCTTGTTCGGGGAGCGGCTCACGCCAATCACAGGGCGGGCAGGCATATTCTGACTTCTCCCTTTGAGCACGCCTGCGTATATGAGAGTATGCGTTCCCTGGCAGAGGAGGGCTTTGAGATTGAGGATCTGAAGGTGGATGGAGATGGCAGGATCAATCTCGAGGAGCTGCGAAGTCGTATTCGCCCCGATACCATCTTGGTCAGTATCATGCAGATCAATAATGAGATTGGCGCTCTGCAGCCCCTGGAAGAACTGGGACCTCTTATCAAAGCGGTCAATCCAAACTGTCTCTTCCACACAGACGCGGTTCAGTCCTACGGAAAGGTGAAAATTATCCCCAAGGATATGGGGATCGACCTCCTGGCGGCTTCCGGGCATAAGATCCATGGACCCAAGGGAAGTGGTTTTGTATATATCAAGGATAAATGCAGAGTCGAGCCGCTTCTTCTTGGGGGCGGCCAGGAGAGGGGACTGCGATCCGGCACAGAGAATACGGCGGCCATTGCGGGGCTGGGTCTTGCGGCCGAGAAGATCTGCGCCAATCTTGAGGAAGAGCAGAACCGTCTCTATGCCCTGAAGGAGCATATGGTAAAGAGCTTGTCCAAAATTCCCGGCCTGACAGTCAACGGCCGTACCGGCCGTGACTCCGCTCCACAGATTATCTCTGTATCTCTTGCGGGAGTCAGGGCGGAAGTGATGCTGCACGCTCTGGAGGAGAGGGGGGTCTATGTATCCGCCGGAAGCGCCTGCTCCTCCAATCATCCAAGAATCAGCAGAACCCTACAGGCAATTGGTCTGAACAGAGATTTACTTGATTCCACCATCAGAATTTCGCTATCGGTATATACGACTATGGAGGAGATTGATTATGCCTGCGACTGCATGGAACAACTGATGCCAGTGCTGGCAAGGTTTCGCAGACATTAGCCATACGCAGGGGCAGCCGGTCACATGGCAAGAGGGACGATGCGAAAGAGAATCATAGTATCGCAGGAAGAACGGTTATAAGAAGGAATGTAAAGAGAAGAATAGGATGGAGCCATGGTTCAGTACAAAGCATTTCTGATTAAATACGGAGAGATTGCCATTAAGGGCAAGAACCGTCACGTTTTCGAGGAGGCGCTGGAGAGGCAGATCAAGCGCAATTTGCGCGACTGCGAGGGAGAATTTGCGGTTGAGAGACAGACAGGACGCATCTTCATCCGCTGCCTGTCCGACTATGACTATGACGAATTGGTCGGAGCCCTGACCCGGGTCTTCGGCATTATCTGGATTTGTCCCTGCGTTCTGACAGAGATCAAAAGCTTTGATGAGACGGCCGGGGAGATTGTTCGCTACATCGGGGAGGCCTTTCCCGACCGCCATGTCAGCTTCAAGGTCAAGGCCCGCCGCCCCAACAAGAAATACCCGATTCATACCATGGATTTAAACGCTATGATCGGAGAGAAGATTCTGGATGCTTATCCGGAAATGACGGTTGATGTACACCATCCGGACTTTGAATTGAACGTGGAGATCCGTGAGCAGATCAATTTCTACGCCAGAATGATCCCGGGACCCGGCGGTATGCCTGTCGGAACCAACGGTAAGGCCATGCTTCTTCTGTCGGGCGGAATCGACTCTCCTGTGGCAGGATGGATGATTGCAAAGCGAGGTGTTACTTTAGACGCGACTTATTTCCACGCTCCGCCCTATACCTCCGAGCGGGCCAAACAGAAGGTGATTGATCTGGCCGAGCAGGTGGCCAAATATGCGGGTTCCATCCGACTTCATATTGTTAACTTCACGGATATTCAACTCTATATCTATGAGCAGTGCCCCCACGATGAGCTGACTATCATTATGCGCCGCTATATGATGAGGATCGCGGAGCACTTCGCCAGGGAAAATGCTTGCATGGGTCTTATTACCGGCGAGTCGATCGGCCAGGTTGCCTCCCAGACCATGCAGTCTTTACTCTGCACGAATGCGGTATGTCAGCTGCCGGTCTATCGCCCTCTGATCGGATTTGATAAGCAGGATATCGTGTCCATCGCTGAGAAGATCGACACTTATGAAACCTCTATTCTTCCCTATGAGGATTGCTGTACCATCTTTGTGGCCAGGCATCCTGTCACCAAGCCCCGACTGGAGATCATTGAGCGCAGTGAGCTCAAACTGGCGGAGAGGATTGAGGACTTGTACCGGCAGGCAATCGAGACGACCGAAACGATAATCTGTGAATGATCTCCCTCTCTTCAGCAGTGAGAGAGAAAGAGGCCGACAGGGGGCCCAAAGAGGATCAGAAGCGCAGAGAAAAGAAAAACAGCCCTGAGGGTCAGACCCGGGACTGTTCTTTCTTACAGAAATATTTTCGGCGGCGCAAGATGGAACCGACCGAATGCGATTACTCGACGACGTAGGGCTTTAGTGCCTCAAGAATTTCGTCGACATTATCCTCCGCGTGGATAGATAATTCGATGGGCTTCGAGAGATCCAGAGAGAAAATTCCCATGATCGACTTGGCGTCAATGACATAGCGGCCGCTGATCAGATCGAAATCGGAATCAAACTTGCCAATTGTATTGACGAAGGACTTGACCTTGTCGATGGAGTTGAGAGAAATCATCAGTGTATTGCTCATAGTAGCAACCTCCTCAATTGCATGGATATCAAGTGAATATTCGTGTTCATCTTACGACCCGACGGAAGAGATGTCAATAAAGCGGGAATATTTGGGAGAGAAGAATATAAGCGCGAATGTTGAGGAGAGAAGAAGCGGGAATGCTGGAAGACAAGAGCATTCCGGGCGGCAGATGGAGAGGCGATCTGTGATGTCGGCCTGACGCCAATATTCTTGAAGGCAGAGAGATGTCAGCTTGACGACAGCGTCTTGAAAGGAAAGCGAAAGAAAGAGCGGATATGAGAAGAGCAGCATTACACAATCTGGGCTGTAAGGTCAATTCCTATGAAACGGAGGCAATGCAGCAAATGCTGGAGGCAGCGGGCTATCAAATCGTCCCCTTTCAGGATCAGGCGGATGTCTATATCATCAATACCTGCTCTGTGACGAATATGGCCGACGCCAAATCCAGGCAGATGATCCACCGGGCCCGCAGGAAGAATCCGGATGCCATTGTGGTCGCGACCGGTTGCTATGTACAGACTTCAGCCGGGGAGGCGGAGGAGGATTTGTCCATTGATATTATTATCGGAAATAATCGGAAGACCCAGCTGGTCCGGGCCATCGACGAGTTTCGCAGAGATCACCGCAGGGTAAAGGAGCTGGCTGAAGACAGTCGGCAGCCTGACTATGAGCGGCTTCAGCTGACCCGAACTGCAGAGCACACCAGGGCTTTTATCAAGGTCCAGGACGGGTGCAATCAGTTCTGCTCCTACTGCATCATCCCCTTGGCCCGGGGCAGAATCCGAAGCCGCAGCCCAAAAGACGTTCTGAAGGAGGTTCGCGGTCTGGCAGCTTCCGGATATCAGGAAGTTGTATTAAATGGGATCCACCTTTCCTCCTATGGAATGACCTCTTATAACCGCCAAGTCGCGTCGGAGGAAATGGCCGGCGGGGGGCATTTGATGGAACTTGTGGAGGCCGTGGCAGGGGTGGAAGGAATCCGGCGGATCCGTTTAGGATCCATGGAGCCCCGCCTGGTCGACCGGGCATTCGCGGAGCGCCTGGCCAAGGTAGAAAAGATCTGTCCCCACTTTCATCTCTCCCTGCAGTCCGGCTGCGATGAGACGCTAAAGAGGATGAACCGCAGGTACACGACGCAGGATTTCCGACAGGCAGTCGCTCTTTTGCGCGAGAATTTTGCCCATCCAGCCATCACGACAGATGTAATTGTTGGCTTTCCCCAGGAGACAGAGGAGGAATTTGAAGCCAGCAGACATTTTTTGGAAGAGATCCGTTTCTATGAAATGCATATCTTCAAGTATTCCCGCCGCCGGGGGACCCTTGCTGATACGATGCCGGGGCAACTGGATGAGGAGACCAAGTCCAGGAGAAGTCATGTTCTTCTGGCTCTGGCAGACCGCATGTCTGCAGAATTTCGCAGGCAGGAAATCGGAAGAGAAGCAGAAGTCCTGATGGAGGTGAAAGAGATCCTGCGCGGGGAAGACTACTGGACCGGTTTTACCAGAGAGTACGTGCGCGCAGCCGTCAAAGCGGACGGAAGAGACCTGCGCAATCAGCTGATCCGGGGCAGAGCGTCAGGGCTGATCCCGGGGACGCAGATCCTTCAGATGGAAGAAGCCCATGTGTAAACTATTCAAAAAAGGAGGGCCTTGATTGGATAGTTTACACGAAGTTTACAGGCGGTATTGAAAACGATTTCAGTACATGCTATATTTTGTCAGCAATGATTTCAAAGGGTGCCAAAGAGCAGGAGTTTGTTTATGAGACGAAGTGGTGTGTTAATGCCCGTATTCAGTCTGCCGGGTGAATATGGAATTGGCTGTTTTTCCCGGCAGGCTTATCGCTTTGTGGATTTTTTGGCGGAGGCGGGACAGAGCTACTGGCAATTGCTGCCCCTGGGACCGACCAGCTATGGAGATTCTCCTTATCAGTCCTTCTCGACCTTCGCCGGTAATCCCTATTTCATCAGTCTGGAGGAGCTGATTGGACAGGGACTCCTGACTGAGGAGGAGTGCCAAAGCGCCAACCTGGAGTCGGATCCTGAGAAGATTGATTATGCGGCTCTCTATGAGAGGCGCTTTCCCCTCCTGCGCCGGGCCTTTGAGCGGGGCGAGATAGAGAAGATGCCGGATTTTCAGTGCTTTGTCGAAGACAATGCCTTCTGGTTGGAAGATTATGCCCTCTTCATGGCCTTAAAGGACGCCCACGGCGGAAGAAGCTTCACCGAATGGGAGGGTCCTCTGCGCAATCGGGAGTCTCAGGCTTTAGAGCAGGCCAGGCAGGGCTTGCGGAGGGAAATTCTATTCTACGAGTACCTGCAGTATGTTTTTCAGGATCAGTATTTTCGCCTTAAGACATATGCAAACAGCAAGGGAATAGAGATCATTGGAGATATTCCCATCTATGTGGCTCATGACAGTTCTGATTTCTGGTGCAATCCCGGGCTTTTTCAGGTAGATGAGAACCGTCAGCCAACGGGAGTTGCCGGATGTCCGCCGGATGGATTTTCCGCGGAAGGACAGCTCTGGGGCAACCCTCTTTATGACTGGGAAGGGCAGAAGAGGGATGGCTTCTCCTGGTGGATTGAGAGGATCAGGCGCTGCATGAGACTCTATGATGTGATCCGCATTGACCACTTCCGCGGTCTGGACGAGTATTATCGCATTCCGGCGGGGGCGCCAAACGCAGTACATGGTTCCTGGATGCCGGGGCCGGGGCTTGCCCTCTTTGAGAAGATCTGGGAGACTCTGGGACATGTGTCTATCCTGGTCGAAGATCTGGGATTTATCACAGACTCGGTTCGCCAGCTGGTTGCCAGAACAGAATATCCCAATATGAAGGTATTGGAATTCGCCTTTGATTCCCGGGATACTGGCGGTGCCAATTTGTACCTGCCCCATAATTATGACAGAAATTGCGTGGTCTATACGGGCACGCATGATAATGAGACTCTGGTCGGCTGGATTCGGGATCTGTGCCCTGAGGATAAGAAGATGTTTCTTGCTTATCTGGGAACAGAGGAGACCAATGAGCGTGATCTGGCGGAGCGAATGCTTCGTCTGGCACAGGAATCTGTGGCTGACAGCTGCATCATTCCTCTGCAGGATTATCTGGGACTTGACAACAGAGCCAGAATTAACAGACCATCTACTCTGGGGGGCAACTGGATGTGGAGAGTGACTGAAGAGGCCCTGAGTCCTGGGCTGGCAGAATATATCCATACTCTGACCGCGACTTACGGACGGCTGGTTTCGCAGAAAGACCGGACGGAATAAATGAGGAAAGACGATGAGAAGAACCTGACCATCAAGGATATCGCCAGGCTATGTAAGGTCAGCATCAGCACAGTCTCACGGGCGATCAATAATGACCCTACGATTAATCGCAAGACGAGAGACAGGATCCTTCAGATCGTTCGTCAGTACCATTATATTCCCAATAACAGTGCAAGAAATCTTCGGATGACAGACAGTAATACCATTGCTCTTCTTGTAAAGGGCATTGCAATCCCTTCTTCCAGGAGATGATAACCTGCATTGAGAAATGCCTGCGCAAGGGCAGTTACAGTTTCCTCTTTCACAGTTTGCGCGAGGAAGAAGACACGGTGGCGGCTGCGGCGCAGCTGGTCAAGGAGCGTCGCCTCAAGGGGATTATCTTTCTGGGCGGCCGCATGAGCTATCCGGAGGAGGAACTCAAGCAGGTGCCTGTCCCAACGGTCCTGTGTTCCGTCGCGGTAGAAGAGGAAGCGGGGTTGGGCAAGGCGGCTTCGGTCACGATCGACGATGAGAAGGAGACCTACCGGGCAATTTCTTATCTGATTCGACGGGGGCATCGAAGGATCGCCCTGATTGCCGGCCATGAGGCAGACACGACGGTTGCCCGCCTAAGGCGTATCGGATACTGTCGGGCTTTAGAAGAGGCGGGAATCCCCTATGATTCCGCTCTGGTCGGATTTGCTGATCCCGGGGCAGAGGGCTATACGGAGGCCTGCGGTTATGAGACAGCCAGGCGTCTGATCCAGTCGAAAGCTGATTTCAGCGCGATTTTTGCTATTTCAGACCGGATGGCCTTAGGCGTCTATAAGGCAATTTACGATGCCGGAAAGAGCATCCCGAAGGACTATTCGGTGATGGGGTTCGATGGGATCGAATCCGTTCGCTATATCATTCCGCCTCTGACAACCTTAAAACAGCCGACAGAGCCGATGGCCAGGGCGGCAGTAGATCTGCTTTTCCGGCAGATCAAAGGAGAGCGGGTCTGCGAGAGGCAGCTCTTTACAGCGAGTCTTCTGGAGGCGGATTCTGTCACAGACAGAGACGGATCTGCCGCGGACAGAGAATATGAGCATAACAGTTAGGAGAAAAAGATGGATCAAGAGATGATGAGAGAGAATTTAGAGACCAGCTTAAGAAAGCTGCACGGAGTAGGATTTCAGGAGGCAAATCCAAGTCAGCTGGCAGATGCCGCGATGACATTGGTACAGGAGGAACTGCAGAACCGCCCTCTGATTCAGGGGAAAAAGAAGCTCTACTATATTTCAGCAGAGTTTCTGATTGGAAAACTTCTGTCGAACAATCTGATTAATTTGGGCTGGTATCAGCCCATGAATGAGCTTCTTGCAGAGAGAGGTCTTGCTGTGGCAGATCTGGAGGATCTGGAAGAAGAACCCTCCCTGGGAAATGGCGGACTGGGTCGTCTGGCAGCCTGCTTCCTTGATTCCATTGCAAGCCTTGGTCTGCCGGGAGATGGCGTGGGCCTGAATTATCACCTGGGGCTTTTCCGCCAGGAATTCCGCCAGAATAAACAGTGTGAGATGCCAAATCCCTGGCTGTCCAAGGATCACTGGGAGAAGCGCAGCAAGATCAGCTTTACGGTCCCTTTCGCCAAGTTCCATCTGCAGTCGACGCTCTATGACATCTTTGTCCCGGGCTATGGCAATGAAGCGGTCAACCGTCTGCGTCTCTTTGATGTGGACAGTGTCGATGAGAATCTGCCTCATGCCGGCGGAATTCAGTTTGACAAGAGGGATGTGGCTAAGAGCCTGACCCTTTTCCTCTATCCGGATGACAGTGACCGTGATGGCCAGCTGCTGCGCATTTATCAGCAGTACTTTATGGTCAGCAATGCGGCTCAGCTGATCCTTATGGAAGCGGAGGAGAGAGGCGTCGACCTGCACCATCTGGATGAGGCCGTCGTGATCCAGATCAATGACACGCATCCTTCTATGGTTATCCCTGAACTGATTCGTCTGCTGATTGAGCGCGGCATTGACTTTGATCAGGCGGCAGAGATCGTCTCCAGGACCTGTGCTTATACCAATCATACCATCCTGGCCGAGGCGCTGGAAAAATGGCCAATCGATTATCTGGAGGAGGTTGTCCCCCATTTGATGCCCATCATTCGCCGTCTGGATGAGAAGGTGAGAGAGAAGATCACAGATGCCAGCACCTATCTGATTGATGATCAGAACCGGGTTCATATGGCTCACATGGATATTCATTACGGATTCTCGGTCAATGGTGTTGCGGCTCTGCATACGGAGATTCTCAAGGAATCAGAACTTAAGAATTTCTACCAGATCTATCCGGAAAAGTTCAATAATAAGACCAATGGAATTACCTTCCGTCGCTGGCTGATGGCCTGCAACCCTGCCTTAAGCAGTTATATTCAGACTCTGATCGGGAACGGATTTAAGACGGATGCCACAGAACTTGAGAAGCTTATAGCCTATGTTGATGATGCCGAAGTTCATGAGCGCTTAGATGCCATTCGCAGGGAGAACAAGCAGAAGTTAAGTGACTTCCTGAAGGAGACGCAGGGAGTCGTTGTTGATCCGGCCTCTGTTTTCGACGTGCAGGTCAAGCGTCTGCACGAATATAAGCGCCAGCAGATGAATGCTCTTTTTGCCATTGACCAGTATCTTGAGATTAAGAAGGGAAATCTGCCGCATCGCCCCATCACTATGATTTTTGGAGCCAAGGCGGCGCCGGCCTATATCATTGCCAAGGATATCATTCATCTTCTGCTCTGTCTGCAGGAGCTGACCTGCAATGATCCGGAGGTTGCTCCTTATCTCAAGGTGATTATGGTGGAAAACTACAATGTGACCAAGGCGGAGAAGATTATTCCCGCTGCGGACATCTCTGAACAGATCTCACTGGCTTCCAAGGAGGCTTCCGGTACCAGCAACATGAAGTTTATGCTAAACGGTGCTCTGACTCTGGGCACCGAAGACGGGGCCAATGTGGAGATTGGAGAACTGGTTGGCCCGGACAATATCTATATCTTCGGCAAGAAGAAAGACTATGTTATTGACGCCTATGCGCAGGGAAGCTATCATGTCGCTGATTACTACGCGGATCCCCAGATCCGGCAGCTGGTGGACTTTATCATTGGCGATCAGATGCGGGCGATCGGCGATGCCGAGAGCTTAGAGCGGCTGCATCGTGAGATTTCAGGCAAGGATTACTTCATGGCACTGCTGGATCTCAGAGATTATATTGAGACCAAGAACCGCCTTCTGACTGACTTCGAGGATCGGGAGAGCTGGCTGAAGAAGGAAGTGGTTAATATTGCCCATGCAGGCTTCTTCTCATCAGACCGCACTATTGCCCAGTACAATCAGGATATCTGGCATCTTGTTTGATTGGAGATTAGACGATTTTCGTCTTTAGGCTTATACTGGTCTCTGTGCCCGGGCAGGAGAGTTCCTGGCCTGGAGAAAATCGGATCACAGGCGGCGAGATCCAGCGAGGTGAGGACTTATGCGTAAGACGGTTGAAGACTACATTACGACCATTCCGGATTATCCGGAGCCGGGAATTATGTTCCGGGATATCACAAGCGTTCTGCAGGATGCGGAGGGCTTTCATCTGGCGATTGACGAGATGATCAGACTTTTGGATGGTCTGGATTTCGATGTTGTCTGTGGCGCGGAGTCCCGCGGCTTTGTCTTTGGGGCTCCCATCGCCTACGCATTGGGGAAGCCTTTTGTCCTTGTGCGCAAGGCGGGAAAGCTGCCCCGCGAGACGGTCAGGCAGTCCTATGAACTGGAGTACGGACAGGCGACGGTTGAGATGCACACCGACTCTATCCGGCCGGGTCAGAGGGTCGTTCTGGTGGATGATCTGATTGCCACCGGAGGTACCATTGAGGCCTCGGCGAAACTGGTGGAACGCCTGGGAGGTCAGGTGAGCAAGATTATCTTCCTCATGGAACTGGCAGGCCTTAAGGGGCGCGAACGTCTGGCCAGGTATGATGTGGATTCTGTCGTTATATATCCGGGTAAGTAAGTTCCGGAAAAGGGAATCAGATTCGGAATCATCGTCAGATGGATATGAAACTCAGACAAATTGCCCATATTGAAAATGGATTTGCCGACAAATTTGGCATTCCCCGACAGGCTGGCCTTCTGGAACATGCTGTCAGCCGTCTGGTCTTTGAAGCAAAATTTCGCAACGAGGCTGCTCTGCGCGGAATCGAGGGATACGATTATCTCTGGCTGCTATGGGGCTTCTCTGCGAATCGCAGGAGACCCTGGACCGCTACGGTCAAGCCTCCCCGTCTGGGGGGACATCGGCGTATGGGTGTCTTCGCAACCCGTTCTCCCTATCGCCCGAATCCCATTGGCCTCTCATCTGTGCGTCTGATCGGGACGGAGAGGGGACGGGAGGGGGTATGTCTGCTCTTGCAGGGGGCAGATCTTATGAACGGAACACCTATCTATGACATCAAACCTTACCTGGCTTATGCCGATGCGCATCCCAAAGCGGCAGGCGGATTTACAGATCACCTGGTCTGGGAAGAGCTGTCTGTGGACTTCCCGGAGGATATGGCCAAAGAGGCAGGGGTCGCCCATGAGGCCTACCTGGCTATGATTGAGATTCTGCGGCAGGATCCAAGACCTGCTTATGACAGAGATAAGAAGAGGGAGTTTCGTCTGGCATATGGAGGATTTGACCTGACCTTTCGGGTGGAACATCGTAATTTATATGTACTTAATGTCAATTCTGCAGCTACTTTTGCGACCTGATGGGGAGAAGTCATATAAAATCTCTAAAGCTGGAGATATAAAATACAAAATTCGTAAAACTCAGGTTATCGCTTTGTAAATAATGATTGCAAAATGGAGGGGAAAAAACTAAAATACTGTATTAAGAACAGCATGAGAGCAGGACAGGCACTTTGAAATTCAAAGTGCACTTTTATTTATCTGAGTGCTTTATTTCTGCGAAGTGTAGAAGATTATTGATTTAGCGCGGGGAAACGGCAGAGAAATAAGAAGAGCATCTGTCGATTCATGCGGTTCGACGACACAATTGGAAAAGGAGTTAAGAAAATGAGTGAACCAAAACCGGCTTTTAAGCCCTTCGTCTCAGCGGATGAGAATCCACCTGAGCTGACCGTCACCTCTATTGTCATCGGTATTCTGATGGCCATTCTCTTTGGCGCAGCCAATGCATATCTGGGACTGCGCGTGGGAATGACCGTGTCCGCGTCTATTCCGGCGGCCGTTATCTCTATGGGTGTGATCCGCTTCATTCTCCGCAAGGACTCGATCCTGGAGAATAATATGGTTCAGACTATCGGCTCTGCCGGTGAGTCTGTAGCGGCAGGAGCGATCTTTACCCTGCCTGCCATCTTCCTCTGGGCCAAGGAAGGAGTAACAACAGCACCCTCTCTTCTGACCATTGCAGTGATCGCCGCGATCGGCGGATCCCTGGGAGTCTTCTTTATGATCCCGCTCCGCGAAGCCTTGATTGTCAAGGAGCACGGTACACTTCCTTATCCTGAAGGCTCTGCCTGTGCAGATGTCCTGGAAGCGGGAGAGACGGGAGGCGCCAAGGCCGTAACGGTTTTCTCCGGTCTCGGAATTGCTGCCATCTACAAGCTCATTGCCGACGGCTTTGTGCTCTTCCCCAGTGAAGTGTCCTGGGAGATCAAAGGCTATAAGGGAGCTGGTTTCGGCGCAGATGTTCTTCCGGCTCTTTTGGGTGTCGGCTATATCTGCGGACCCAAGGTCTCCTCTTATATCACAGCTGGCGGTATGCTGGCCTGGTTCGTGATTATGCCTCTGATCGCTCTCTTTGGAGCCAGTGTTGCCAGTCCGATTTTCCCTGCAACCAAGATAGTGTCAGAGATGGGGCCGGACGCCATCTGGTCCAACTATGTTAAGTATATCGGCGCAGGTGCTGTTGCCGCCGGCGGTATTATGAGCCTGATCAAGTCCCTGCCCCTGATTGTCAAAACCTTCCGCGATGCGGTCAAGGGAATCGGAGTCAAGGCAGGTGAGATCAACCGTCAGAACAAGGACATCAGTATGAAGGTTGTCATCGGCTCTATTGTGGTTCTTGCCATCCTCATGGTGGTGATTCCAGCCATTCCCCTGAATCCGATCGGGGCGATTATCGTCATCATATTCGGTTTCTTCTTCGCTACGGTCTCTTCCCGTATGGTTGGTCTGATCGGATCTTCCAACAATCCGGTATCCGGTATGACCATCGCGACCCTGCTTCTGGCGACTTCTGTCCTGAAGGCAACAGGCAATATCGGTACACAGGGTATGATTGCGGCGATTGCGATTGGTTCCATCATCTGTATTTCAACAGCCATCGCAGGCGATACCTCACAGGATCTGAAGACCGGTTATATTGTCGGAGCAACTCCCTACCGCCAGCAGATTGGTGAGCTGATTGGTGTGTTTGCGTCAGCAGTGGCTGTCGGCGGCGTCCTCTACCTGCTCAACAGCGCGTGGGGTTACGGCGGAAAGGAACTTCCCGCTCCCCAGGCAACTCTGATGAAGCTGGTTGTCGAGGGCGTTATGAACGGCAATCTGCCCTGGGCTCTGGTATTCACCGGCGTCTTCATTGCTATTATTGTTGAGATTTTGGGGATCCCCGTTCTGGCCTTTGCTGTAGGTCTCTATCTGCCGATCTACCTGTCAATTCCCATGATGGTCGGCGGACTGGTGCGTCTTTACTTTGACAAGAAGAAGATGGACGAGGCAGAGCGCAAGGACAAGGTGGAGAATGGCCTGCTCTACTCCTCTGGTCTGATCGCTGGTGAGGGAATCATTGGAATTCTCCTGGCGTTTCTTGCGGTGTTCAATGTCAAGCTTGATATTTCAAAGACCTTCTCTCTGGGGAGAATCGGCGGTGTTGTGTTCTTTGCGCTGTTAACGGTAACTCTGGTGCTCTTCGTCAACCGTAAGCCGAAGAGTGCGATCAAGTAAGAATATGTCCAAGTAAATGGAACTTTTCGTCTATGGCATCCGGTGTTACACATGGCCGGGTGCCATAATTCATTCACGACGGTCGGCCATTCAGGAAGCCTGTATCACGCTTCCTGTGTCAATCGGGCATAGCAAATCCCTTTATGGGATGCGGGTATTCACAGGGCGTATATTTGATTGTCAAGGAGGTCAGATGGCAAAGCAGAAAGAGAATTTCCTGGATTATTATCCCCGGCGCAACGCCAATGTGGACTGGCGCCAAAAGGGAAATGCGGTCGAGGTCGATATGGTGCATAAGGGAATCAGCCACTGGATCGCCCAGAGGTTTTTTCGAAGACCCCGTGTCAGTCATATCAGATTGGACGATTTCGGATCATTTATCTGGCTGCAGATGGATGGATCCAGGAGTGTACAGGAGATTGGGCAGGCGGTGAAGGAGAGGTTTGGACAGAAGGCAGAGCCTCTCTACGAACGCCTGTGTCAATATATCAAGACCCTGCACAGAGAGGGCTTTATTGTCTACGAGAATAAGATTAAGAAGAGAGGATAAGATCATGGCAAGAGTATTGCGCGGCTTAGCTGAAAATAAGGTGTTTGACTATTTTGAGGATCTGACGCAAATTCCCCGTCCCTCCTATCAGGAGAAAGCGGTCAGTGACTACCTGGTTGCCTTTGCCAAAGAGCATGGTTTTGAGTATTACCAGGACCAGTATTACAATGTCATTATAATCAAGGAGGCATCTGAGGGTTACGAGGATGTCAGCCCTATCATCCTGCAGGGGCATATGGATATGGTCTGCGAGAAGACGCATGACTGCCCTAAGGACATGGAAAAGGAGGGCCTGGATCTTTATCTTGACGACGATTTCATTCGGGCCAAGGGAACGACTCTGGGAGGCGATGACGGAATTGCCGTGGCATATGCTCTGGCAATTCTGGATGACGACAGCTTAAAACACCCCCGTCTGGAATTCGTCTGCACAACGGCAGAGGAGACCGGTATGGATGGTGCCTTTGGGATTGACGTCTCTATGCTGAAGGGGCATAAACTCCTGAATATCGACTCTGAGGAAGAAGGTGTGATCTTAGCTTCCTGCGCCGGCGGATGCAAGGCGGAGATTCACATGGATACGGAGCGTGCGCAGGCTGCGGGCGAGTGCCTTGCCCTGAAGCTGACCGGTCTGACCGGCGGTCATTCCGGTGTGGAGATTCATAAGGGGAGAGCCAACGGTATCCACCTGCTGGCACGCGTTCTGCTGGCAGCTTCCAAGAAGATGGAGCTGCGCCTGATCACGATGAGCGGCGGTTCCAAGAACAATGCGATCCCCAACCGGGCTGCGGCTCAGGTTCTGATTCCTGCAGGCCAGCAGGCTGCTTTTGCCGCCCTCGTCGAAGAGCAAATCAAGGGTGCACAGAGTGAGTATATAGTCACGGATCCCGATCTTACGGCAAATGTCTGTGAAAGCGATTCCTCTCTTGCCCCATTGACTCTTGCCGCCAGTAAAAGGGTTCTGGCTCTGATCCTGGCAGAACCCAACGGCGTACAGCGCATGTCTACAGATATTGAGGGATTGACAGAGACTTCTTTGAATCTTGGAATTTGCGATCTGGATGAGAAGGGGCTCTATATGAATTATGCGGTGCGTACCAGTGTGGCGTCTGCCTTGGAGCCCCTGACAGACAAGATGGTTTTGATCGCTCAGTCGCTGGGAGCCAGGGCGGACATCAGCGGCAGGTATCCCGCCTGGGAATATGTCAGGGAGTCTGCTCTGCGTCAGGATATGGCATCCATCTACAGGGAGATGTTCGGCGAAGAGCTGAAGATAGAGGCGATTCACGCCGGCGTGGAGTGCGGTATTCTGGCCGGTAAGATCGACCATCTGGACGCCATCTCCATGGGACCCAATATCTATGATATCCATACGCCTCAGGAACACTTGTCCATTTCTTCATCGAAGCGCATGTATGACTTCATTGTCCGTGTGATTGCCTGCAGAGATTGAGTCATAAAATCGCATTTAGCACTGGGCCGAAGAAAAAATTTATTTTTCGGCTCAGTTTTTTTGCGCTCTCGGCATTTCTGGCAAAGAGAGGGGAAAATCAGAAGGCAATCAGAAGAATTTATCAGGAATGACACAAAAGCCGATTCAGATGTTATAATGCAATCAGGTTTATTTTTTAAGTATCAAATGGCTGGTTGCAGATGCGCCAAAGAGGGGAGCGGTCTGTGACTTTGCATTTGACAGCCCCAGACAGCAGGATGTCCCTTGTGGACATCTCATTGTTGTGAATCAAAAGATTCATGACAGTGGAATACTCGCAAAGCCTGTATTCCATTGTTTGGTTGGGGTTATCTGTTCACATTGTAAGGTGTTTTCTTGGCGCGGTGACTGCGCCCGCGAGAAAGCCGGTAAAAATGAAACGATACTGTGTCGATGATTTTCTGGTTCATGAGGCGAGCGGGGTATGCCAGGTCAAGGCCATCATTCGGCAGGATCTGATGGGTACGGGGACAGAACGGGAGTATTATGACCTGAATCCTGTTTTTGAAAATCGAAGTCACGTTATTACCCCGGTAGAGAGTAACAGACAGAGGGTTCGGTCGGTATCCAGTCAGCGGACCATGAAGGAGATTTTTTCCAGGCTGGCGGATCTGGAATTGATCGAAATTAAAGGAGATCGGCAGAGGGCGGAGTATTACAGGCAGATTCTTCTGAACCAGGATCCGATGGAGATGGCACGGCTGATCAAGACGATTTACTATCGCAATCACATGCGGATTGCGCAGGGAAAGAAGACCATGTCCCAGGATGAGCGAACGATGTCCGCAGCAAAGAAGAAACTTTTTGATGAGATGGCTTTCATATTGAAGGATAGCCAGGAGGCACTGGAGATAAAATTTTGTGAGATACTGGATCGGGATGATCCTTCCAGAGAGCTGATGGATAAGCGCAAGACGCGCAAGAGGAGGATATAAGATGAATCTTACGCGAAGAGGGGATGCGGCGGAGAAAAAAAGAGGATTGCCCGGAAGAATGTTTTTCTTTCTTCTGCTTTTCGGGCTGACCATCGGGGTCATGTCGACGAGAGCCATGGCGGACGGAGGGGCGACCGGGGAGATCTATCTCAACGGGCAGAGCGGAAATGACGCAAAAGACGGAAAGACGAAGGCCAATGCTGTCAAGACATTCGCGAGGGCAAAAGAGCTTGCGGCTGCCGATCAGACCATCAAGATAATTTGGGTGTCCGGGACGACAGGCGTTTCGGGAGAAGTCAGTCTCAGCGGTACCAAGGCCGTGCTGAAGAGAGAGCAGGACTTCAAGGGAAACCTCCTCTCGGTGGACAACAAGGCGAGCTTCAAAGATATTACCATAGACGGGAATCGGGAGAATGCCAATGCGACAGAGGCTCTTGTCAGGGTATCCGGACAACTGGATATCAAGGAGGGAACCCTGATCCAGAATAACAAGCTGACGCAGCTGGGATATTTTCAGGCTATGGGCGGAGGTATCGATGTAGAGAGTGGAACCGTCAACATGACTGGAGGCACCATTCGGAATAATTCAGCTAATTTTGGAGGCGGCGTTTTCGTCAATTACGGAAGCTTTCATTTTTCGGGAGGAACGATTGAGGAGAATCATGCCGTGAGCGGAACGGAGCCCGGAGAGGGCGGTTTCGCGTCTGGCGGCGGGATCTGTGTCTTTGACGGGGCCAGCCTGGAACTGACGGACAAGGCTGTTATTCGAAACAATGTCTCTGATGAGCTCGGAGGAGGAATTTCAGTCGGCACCGGTGTCGCCAGCAACGGAAGCGATAAGTTAAATATGACGGGAGGCAGTGTCATCGGCAATTCCGCGGGCTCTGCAGGCGGCGGAATTTATGTGCAGGCCGGACCGATCGGAAAGCAGGGGGTTGCGACCATCTCCGCCGGAGAAATCAAAGACAATAAGATGACAGCCAGCGGAAGAGGCAACAACTCATTTGGAGGAGCCGGGATCTATGTCAATGGCTATCCGAGCATATACACAGGCTTCCAAAACGGGGAGCTTCATCTGACTGACGCCCTGGTGACGGAAAACACAGCCAAGCTCGAAGGCGGCGGTTACGCGGGCTGCCCCAGCTCTGAGACGCACATTTATGTGAATGATGGAGCCGCATTCTACGCCAACAGCGCCAAAGGCGGAAGGGAAATTTATATCCTGGCCAGCAATGATTATGGGGTACATAGCGGAAATCCCCGCTATACGATAGCGAATACCATGCTGGGCGCAGTTCCCTACCGCTGGCAGTATGACGATGGCAAAGAAGTCCCTCTGTCTAGGCTGGATGGACAGCTGGACGCGGCAAAGGGAGAAAGCCTCTCCTTAAATACAAAGGAGCGCGGTAATGCGGATACGATGGCCCGTGCCAGGGTTCGGATTACAGGGAACAGCTCAATGACAAGAGGGGGCGGAATCGGCAGCAACGGTACAGTATTCATCGGGACAGAGGAAAAGACCAGCGTCTCCGCAGAGAAGAAGTGGAATGATCATAACAGCGCGAGCCGGCCGCATCAGGTTCAGCTGGAGCTCTACCGTCTTGATTCCGACGGGAAAGAAACCTATATTGGCTACCAGCTGATTCAGGCGGACGCAAGCGGTCAATGGAAGACAACATTTAACAATCTCCTGAAGTTGGATCCGCAGGGCAAGCCCTATCGGTACTCCGTCAAGGAGAGGAATGTTGAGGGATATGTATCTCAGCTGAGCGGAACGCAGGAGAGCGGATATATCATTACCAATTCCAGCACAAGAACGGTCCTGGTCAAAAAGACCTGGGTTGGTCCGGAGGGAAGCTCTGTGAGAGTTCGTCTCTATGCCAACGGGGTGGAACAGGACTCAGTCCTTTTAAATGCCGCAAACAACTGGCGGCATGAGTTTACGAATCTTCCCTGCTACAAGAGTGATAATGGGTCGGAAATTCTCTATACGATTTCTGAAGACAAGGTCGAGGGATATCAAACGGCGATCAGCGGTGATGCCGAGAAGGGATTTGAGATCACAAATACCAAGGATACACCCAATACTCCGAATGAACCCAAGACACCGCCCGAGCAACCGAAGAAACCGATCCCGTCAGTCAAGACAGGGGATCAGGCAGATTTTCTCCTGTTCGGAGCTATGATCCTTATTGCCGCGGCGGGAATGGCCGGGCTGACCTACGGGAAAAAGCGGAACAGATGAGTACTTGACGCCTTATTTCGTCTGTCTTGCCTCAGAAACAGTGGAAGCTGTTTCTGAGGCTTTTTATAGGCGTCCAAAGAAGGGAGGAGACGGATGGTGCCACTGTTGACAAAACAGGCAGTTGATCTGAAGGTAAGGCGGCAGTTCTCTGTCATCGTGGGAAACTACGAGTTCTATTATGCCCTGGGTCTGTATTCCGTCGGTCACCCGGAAGTGGATCTGAAGGGAAATATGAGTCCCAGAGAACTGAAGGATGCCCTGATGAAGGAACTGGATCCGCAGGAATTTCTTCCGGCGAATGATCCGGACAAGTACCTCTGTTTTTTGCTTCATCGCTATCGGGTAGAGGATGACGCGCATGATCAGGTCATGGAGGGACTTTTTGAGTGGGCAAAAAGCGGAGTCAACCCCTTTCCGCCGGACGCAAAGTAAGCCGTACAGGCAGATGCAAAATAATCCGCGCGCTGTGCATACAGGTGCAAAATAATCCGTGCGCTGTGCATACAGGTGCAAAATAAACTGTGCCTACAGGGCATATGTTCTGCGATGACCTTTCGGGCAAAATTAAGAATGCCGGGGTTTGAAATCGATATAATAGAGCTATGAATCAGACGACGTCACAGAAAAGATATCAAAGGGGAAATCAGGCGAAAAGAAGGCAGAGCAGAAGAAAGCGGGTCTTTCTTCTGGCGGCGGTCCTTGTCGCTCTGCTTTTGCTTTGGCTGGATCCTCTTAGCCTGCGTTCTCATAAGATCAGGCCTCAGCTTCCTGACTCCGCCCGGCCAGAGATGGCTGTGGAATTGCTTACAGTGAATCCGAACAGCAGACCGGGGAAGAAGTTGGGTAAGGTAAAAGGCATTGTTGTACATTATACGGCGAATCCGGGGTCTTCGGCTATGGACAACCGGAACTATTTTGAGGGGCTTAAGGATTCTCATGTCACCCAGGCCAGCGCTCATTTTATTGTCGGGCTGAAAGGGGAGATCGTCCAGTGTATTCCGACCTCAGAAATTGCCTATGCCTCGAATCAGAGAAATGGGGATACCATTGCAATTGAAGTATGCCATCCGGACGCGTCCGGGAAGTTCAACCGCAAGACCTATGATTCCCTTGTGCGGCTGACGGCCTATCTGATGGCGCGCTTTGATCTGGACACGGATCAGGTCATCCGCCACTATGATGTGACAGGGAAACTCTGTCCCAAGTATTTTGTCGAACATCCGGATGCCTGGAAGCAGTTCAAGACAGACTTAAACACCTATATCAAAGAGAATGCGATCAAGGAGAAGAGCGATGACTGAAGAAATCTACAGGGATATTCTGAATAAAATTCGCTCATACGCCGAGGGCCCTCAAATCGTGGATTATGCCATGCGCACCATAACCCATGCCGCAATTGTGGGCTATGTGGCTATGCTTGGGGTCTTCCTCTTAAACAAGCAATATCATGCTCTCTATGAGAATATTCTGGTGACAGGGGTCGCCTTTGCGGTTGTCAGCCTCTTGAGAAAGAAAATCGGAGCCAAAAGGCCCTATGAGACCATGAAGTTTGAGCCGATTGCAGACAGAAAGGGAGGAGGAGACTCCTTTCCGAGCAGACATGTCTTCTCGATTTTTATCATCGCTGTGGCCATGCTGAAGCAGAATATCTGGCTGGGTCTTCTCTTCCTGATCATGGGTCTGTTCCTTGCGGTTCTCAGGGTAATAGCAGGTCTTCACTATCCCAGGGATGTGATTGCCGGAGCCCTGATCGGGATCATTTCAGGCGGCCTGGGGTTTTTCCTGATCTTCCCCGGCCGGATATAATCGAAGGCCGTCCTATATATGACGAATCAATATTCGAGTTATAAGACAAAACGCCCCGACAGCCAGTCCGATGGATTATAAAATCGATTTCTTCTGTGGAATGTTTTTTCACGGATTTAACAGAAAAAGGAGCGAGGCAGCTGCGGCTGTCTCGCTCCTAAAGAGTCAATATAAATCTGATTTTCACGGTTTATCCTCCTCAAGCCCTTGACTGACAGGAGCTTGAGGGGGATTTATCGACACATTTTGTCCGACAGATAACGCAGGAAATTAAAGGTTATCGTCTATGGTGTAGTTGGGAGCCTCCTTGGTGATGTGGATATCGTGAGGGTGAGATTCCTTGAGGGAGGCAGAGGAGATCTTGACGAACTTGCCCCGCTCCTGGAGCTCCGGGATCGTGGGAGTACCGCAGTAGCCCATACCGGAGCGGATGCCGCCGATCATCTGGAAGATTGTATCCTCGACGGAACCCTTGTAGGCGACTCGGCCCTCGACGCCCTCAGGAACCAGCTTCTTGGCGCCCTCCTGAAAATAGCGATCCTTAGAACCGTTCTCCATTGCTGCAATAGATCCCATACCGCGGTAGACCTTGAACTTGCGCCCCTGATAGAGTTCATACTCGCCCGGAGCCTCGTCGCAGCCGGCGAAGAGGGAACCCATCATGCAGACATTACCGCCGGCGGCAAGGGCCTTGACCATATCGCCGGAGAACTTGATGCCGCCGTCAGCAATGACCGGGACGCCGTAGTCCTTGGCGACAGCGTAACAGTCCATGATTGCTGACACCTGGGGAACGCCGATACCGGCGACAACGCGGGTGGTACAGATCGATCCGGGTCCGATGCCGCACTTTACGGCGTCCGCGCCCGCTTCGATCAAGGCTCTGGCGGCGTCGCCGGTTGCGATGTTGCCGGCGATGACCTGGAGGTCAGGATGGGCGGCTTTGATCTTCTTAACCGCCTCAATGATATTCTTGGAGTGGCCGTGGGCGGAGTCAACGACGATGCAGTCGACATGGGCGGCGATCAGAGCTTCGACTCGTTCCATCATGTTGCCCGTAATGCCGACTCCGGCGCCGCAGAGAAGACGCCCCTGCTCGTCCTTGGCTGCGTTGGGGTACTTGATCTGTTTCTCAATGTCCTTGATGGTAATCAGTCCGCGGAGGTTGAAGTGATCATCGACAATGGGCAGCTTCTCCTTGCGGGCCTTGCCTAAGATTTCCTTGGCTTCTGCCAGGGTGACGCCGACTTTGGCGGTAATCAGCTGGTCGCCGGTGGTCATGACCTCGGAGATTTTCTTGGTGAAGTCCTCTTCAAACTTGAGATCACGGTTGGTGATGATTCCAATCAGCTTGCCGGTCTTGCCGTCCTCGGTGATTGGGACGCCGGAAATGCGATATTTTCCCATCAGGGCATCAGCATCAGCCAGGGTGTGATCCGGGGTCAGGGCGAAGGGCTCGGTGATGACGCCGTTCTCTGACCTCTTCACCTTGTCTACCTCTTCGGCCTGTTGGGCGATGGACATGTTTTTGTGGATAATACCGATTCCGCCTTGACGGGCCATGGCAATCGCCATGCGGTGTTCGGTCACCGTATCCATGGCCGCGCTCATCATGGGGATATTAAGACTGATCTTTTTGGTGAGCCTGGTCTGAAGATTAATCAGGTTTGGTGTTACTTCTGAGTATTGAGGCACCAGTAAGACATCATCAAATGTAATGCTTTCACCAATAATTGTACCCATGTACTGTCCTCTCTTTCTGCTGACCTCTGCCTGTGTTTTTAGTCAATTATACTATCAAAATCGCGGGGGTGGGTCAATGAATCACATTCGGGTGTGAAGGTGTTGAATCACATGGGTCAGATTTGTGTGTGAATTGCATTTGGTAAAGTCAGGCGGGAGAGCTTTGAATTTACTTGTCCCCTTAAATTTGCTAATCTAAGACCCGAGAGTTTTGTCGGCAAAGAGGAGGAGAGATGCGGTTTCGCCCCTGTATTGATATTCATAACGGAAAGGTCAAGCAGATTGTCGGATCCTCCCTGCAGGATCAAGGGGACAGGGCCTGTGAGAACTATGTCTCTGACAGGTCGGCGGCGGATTACGCCCGGCTCTATCAGAGGGATCATTTGACGGGCGGACATATCATCCTGTTAAATGCCCGTGACTCCGATTATTTTGAGCAGACGAGGCAGGAGGCGCTGGCCGCTCTGGCAGCCTATCCCGGCGGGCTGCAGATCGGCGGCGGCATCACCGCGGATAATGCCGGGGTCTATCTGGATGCCGGAGCTTCCCACGTGATTGTGACCTCTTATGTCTTTGAGAGGGGACAGGTCAATTATGACCGGCTCAGGGACCTTGTGGAGACAGTCGGCAGGGAACACCTGGTCTTAGATCTGTCCTGTCGCAAGAGAAAAGGCCGCTATTATGTGACCACTGATCGCTGGCAGACTCTGACGGAGGAGCCGGTGGAAGAGAAACTCTTGAATCATTTGGCAGATTACTGTGACGAATTTCTAATTCACGCCGCGGATGTGGAGGGCATGCAGACCGGACCCGCAGAGGATTTGCTAAAGCTTCTGGCGGGCTGGAAAGGGATCCCCGTCACCTACGCCGGTGGGATTCACAGCTATGGGGATATCGAGAACATAGGAAGAATCGGACAGGGAAGGGTTGATTTTACAGTGGGATCCGCACTGGACCTCTTTGGAGGAAAGCTGTCATACGAGAGGGTTAGAGAATATCGCATGCCATCCCCTGATATACCCGGTCGGGTACCAAGAGGATAGGGCAAGGGCAGATGATCTGATGAAAACCCATTGATACCGTAAAGATGAATATGAGGTGAAATATGTACAAGATTAACAGCAATTTTCAGAAGCTGCCCGGAAGCTATCTCTTTTCGGACATTGCCCGGAAGGTGGCGGCCTTCGCAGAGGCCAATCCCCAGGCGGATATCATTCGCCTGGGAATCGGGGATGTGACCCGCCCTCTGACTCCGACAATCATTAAGGCCATGCACGATGCCGTCGATGAGATGGGAACGGAAGAGGGATTCCACGGTTACGCGCCGGATCTGGGCTATGACTTCCTGCGCGATGCCATTGCCGGAGAATACAAGGACAGAGGCGTCGACGTCTCTGCCGATGAAATCTTCGTGTCGGACGGGGCCAAGTCGGACTCCGCAGCCATTCAGGAGCTCTTTTCCCAGGACACCCGCATCGCCGTCACGGATCCTGTCTATCCGGTCTACGTGGATTCCAATGTCATGGCTGGCCGCTGCGGGAACTGGGATGCGAAGAAAGAGCAGTGGAGCGATATTATTTATCTGCCCGTGACGGCGGAAAATGATTTTGTCCCGGAATTCCCAAGTCAGATTCCCGATGTGGTCTATCTCTGTCTGCCCAATAATCCGACCGGGACCACACTGACAAAGGATCAACTGCAGGACTGGGTAGACTGGGCCAACAGAAATGGAGTTCTCATCATTTTTGACGCCGCCTACGAGGCTTATATTGCCCAGCCGGATGTTCCGCATTCGATCTATGAGTGCCGGGGGGCAAGAGCCTGTGCCATTGAGCTGCGCTCTTTCTCGAAAAACGCGGGATTTACCGGAGTGCGTCTGGGATTCACAGTTCTTCCCAGGGATATTGTACAGGGGGGAATCAGTCTTCACGACATGTGGGCCCGCCGCCATGGAACCAAATTCAATGGCGCTCCCTATATCACCCAGCGGGCCGGCCAGGCGGTCTATTCCGATCAGGGGCAGAGGGAGATTCGCGAGCTGGTCGCCTACTATATGAAGAATGCGAAGATCATCCACGATGGTCTGGCAGAGGCGGGCTTTGAGGTATACGGGGGGATCAATGCCCCCTACATCTGGCTCAAGGCGCCCGGCAATATGACCTCCTGGGATTTCTTTGACTACCTTCTGAGGGAGGTGAACATCGTCGGCACACCGGGATCCGGTTTCGGCCCCTCCGGGGAGCACTACTTCCGCCTGACCGCTTTCGGCAGCTATGAGAATACCCTTCGCGCGGTAGAGCGCATCGGGAAGATGAAGGTATGAAGAGAGAACAATTGATCATCGCAATGGACTTTGACCGAAACGAGGATCCGACCATGGACGATTTTCTGATTCGGTGCGGTCACCTGCCCTTGCATCCTGAGGAGGCCTTCTTTGAGGTCTCCTCTTGCATATCAAAGGGGGGAGTTGATCTTGCGATCTGCAGACAAGAGGCCAGTATCCTGGCGATGCGGGAGGTGAAAATTCCGGTCATCGGCGTCGCGTCGGAGGGAGAAGACCTGTCCGCGGACCTGGTCCTATGTAGTTTTGAGGCCCTGGAGGAAGAGGATATTCTCAGAAGCTATCGCAGGGGGATGGGAATTCCGGATGAGATCATAAGAACCAGGCGATTGATCATTCGGGAGATGGTTCCCTCCGATTACCCGGCCCTGCTTCGCCTGTACCGAAGCCTTGAAGCAAAAGAGCATATGGAAGCGCAAAAGACCGGCGGAGGGATGGAAGACTTCATAGAGCCTCTGGGCGGCCGCAGGGCAACGGAAAAGCTGATTCAAACCTATTGGGATTATCTCTATCCCCTCTGTGGGATGGGAGGATTTCTGCTGATTGACAGAGAAGTTAAGAAGAGGGATGGCGGCAGGAGGGATGCGGACAAACAGGAAAGAGCTGAGCAGGAGGGGGAGAGAGTTGTCGGAAGAATTGACCTCAAGCCAACCGATCGTTGCGGGGAGGGCCAGGCAGAGGTCGGTTATCTGATTGACGCGTCCTGCCGTCGCAGAGGATATGCTAAAGAAGCTCTGGAGGGTATTTGTCAATACGCGCGGGAGAAATTGCGGCTGAGGGAACTTGTCGCGCATGTCCACCCGGATAATTTGCCCTCACAGCGCCTGCTTGAGAAACTTAACTTTGTCAGGGAGGAGAGGGGGCCCTTCGGAGGGGAGAATGAGGGAGATCATTGGCATTTGTCCCTTTGATCTTCTATAATAATGGACATCTATAGGGATCTGCGTCGGAGGAGTCCGGCGCGGTTTACTCTTGTGAGAGGAGTCGGTCTATGGCGGACATGACGCATTTGGAATCCAGAGAGCAGCTGGAACAAATCGAGAAGAAGATCCTGCGTACGCAGGCGGCCCGCGTCATCGCCACGGATGACTTCGTGGATCCGGAGGTGATCTACAGAGAGCTTGTGGCCCGGATTAACCGATATCATCCCAATACAGATATCTCCATGATTGAGAAGGCCTATGGGATTGCCCGTCAGGCCCACAAGGATCAGAAGCGCAAGTCCGGTGAACCCTATATTATTCATCCTTTGTCTGTAGCACTGATCT
This sequence comes from Shuttleworthella sp. MSX8B, assembly GCF_000524295.1. NCBI lineage: Bacteria > Bacillati > Bacillota > Clostridia > Lachnospirales > Lachnospiraceae > Shuttleworthella > Shuttleworthella sp. MSX8B. The sequence continues at coordinate 43,638 of NZ_JAQT01000033.1, read as the reverse complement.
TAGCGGATCTGGAGCTGGACAAGGAGACCATCGTCGGAGGTCTTCTACACGATGTCGTAGAAGATACGGTCATGAGTCTGGATGACGTCCGCAGGGAGTTCAGCGATGAGATCGCCCTTTTGGTGGATGGGGTCACCAAGCTGGGACAGCTGTCCTATGATGCCGATAAGGTGGAGATTCAGGCGGAGAATCTGCGGAAGATGTTCCTGGCCATGTCCAAGGATATCCGTGTCCTTCTGATTAAGCTGGCGGATCGCCTGCACAATATGCGCACTCTAAAGTTCATGACGCCCGCCAAGCAAAAGGAGAAGGCCCGCGAGACCATGGAGATATACGCTCCTCTGGCGCAGCGGCTGGGTATCAGCAAGGTGAAGGTCGAGCTGGACGACCTGGCGCTCAAGTTCCTGGAACCGGATGCCTACTATGATCTTCTGGAGCAGCTGAACCAGCGTGAGAGCGAGAGAAGCGAGTACATTCAGTCCCTGGCGGACCTGGTGACAAGGCAGATTGACGCGGCGGGGATTAAGGCCAAGATCTACGGGAGAGCCAAGCATTTATTCTCCATCTACAAGAAGATGGTCAATCAGCATAAGACGCTGGATCAGATCTATGATCTTTTCGCGGTCCGCATTATTGTCGATGACTTAAAGGACTGCTATGCCTCTTTGGGGATTATTCACGAGCACTACACACCAATCCCCGGCCGCTTTAAGGACTATATTGCCATGCCCAAGCCCAATATGTACCAGTCCCTGCATACGACGGTCATCGGGCCCAAGGGGCAGCCTTTTGAGATTCAGATCCGCACCTGGGAGATGCACAGGATCTCTGAGTACGGTATTGCCGCTCACTGGAAATACAAGGAGTCCGGAGAGGGGGCCACGACCAATCAGGAGGAACAGAAGCTGTCCTGGCTCAGGCAGATCCTGGAGTGGCAGCAGGATATGACGGACAATAAGGAATTTGTCTCTCTGATCAAGAGCGACTTAAACCTCTTCTCCGACACGGTCTACTGCTTCACGCCGACCGGTGATGTCAAGAACCTGCCTGCGGGATCGACCCCGGTCGACTTCGCCTACTCAATTCACTCGGCTGTCGGGAATCGGATGGTGGGAGCCAAGGTCAACGGTAAGCTGGTGCCGATCGATTACGGCATCCAAAACGGCGACCGAATTGAGATCATCACCTCTCAGAATTCCAGGGGGCCCAGCCGCGACTGGGTCAAGCTGGTCAAATCCTCCCAGGCCAGGAATAAAATCAATCAGTGGTTTCGAGCCCAGTCCAAGGATGAGGATATCCAGCGGGGCAAGGAGCTTCTCATGGCTTACGCGAAGAGCCATGACATTGATTTCAATGCCATTAACCGGCCGGAATACCAGCAGAAAGTACTTCGCCGCTTCGGCTTCCACGATTGGAACAATGCTCTGGCCACGGTGGGACACGGAGGGCTCAAGGAGGGACAGGTGATCAACCGTCTTCTTGAGAACTACCGCAAGGATCATCCCAGAATTCTGACCGATGAGGATATCTTAGCCTCGGTCAAGCCGCAGACCCCTGCGGATGGAGACCTGCCGGAGGGGGCTTCCGGCTCGGTTCACGAGCACCCGGAGAATACGCAGACCAGGCATCATAAGAGCGGGATCGTGGTCAAGGGACTGCATGATGTTTCCGTCCGCTTCTCCAAGTGCTGCAGTCCGGTGCCGGGCGATGAGATCGTCGGCTATATTACCCGGGGAAGAGGCATTTCCATCCACCGGACCGACTGCGTCAATATGATCAACCTGCCGGACATGGAGAAAAACCGCCTGATTGAAGCGGAATGGGAGGACGGCTGGTCTAATCCCAGCGGCAAGCTCTATGACACGGTCATTAAGATCTACGCCAACAACCGGGTGGGAATTCTGGTGGATCTGTCCAGGGTCTTTTCCGGGGCGGATATTGATATCGAGCAGCTGCACTCCAATACCTCCAGGCAGGGGGTGGCGACCATCACAATCCAGTTCAAGGTTCACGGCAAGGAGGAGCTTCGCAATCTGACGGAGAAGCTGCGGCAGATTGAGTCTGTTGTGGACATCGAGCGGACGACGGGAGGCTGAGGGAAGAGATATGCTGATTCAACAATTTGTCGTCGGCCCTGTAGAGACCAATTGTTATATCATTCATAAAGAAGGAGAAAAAGAGGCCCTGATTATCGATCCCGGTGCGGCCGGAAGGCAGCTTGCGGAGCATCTGAGAAAGGAAGGACTGCGGCTTGCTGCGGTTCTTTTAACCCACGGGCACGCCGATCATGCCGGGGGAATCGAGGATCTGCTGAGGGAGCTTAAGGACCGGGTGCCGGTGATCGCCTATGAGGGAGAGAAGAGGACTCTGGCCGATCCCAATTACAATCTTTCTTCCTGGATCCTGTCTCATAGTCAGGTCTTTCACGCCGACCTCTTTATGAGAGACGGGGAGGAGAAAGACCTGGCCGGTCTGCATTTTCGTCTCCTGGCTACGCCCGGGCACACAGAGGGCGGCTGCTGTTTCTATTTTCCCTATGAAAATGTTCTCTTTTCCGGGGACAGTCTCTTTGCGGGTTCTCTGGGGAGAACAGATTTTCCGGGAGGGTCTGTGGCTCTTTTGGTCAGGAGCGTAAAAGAAAAGCTGATGACCCTGCCTGAGGGCACTCGCGTTTTGCCCGGACACGAGGGAGAGACGACGATCGGGGAGGAGAGAGTGAATAATCCATATCTGCTGTAAAAATATAAGACAGTACAGAATTGTTTGGAGATCTTTGCGTGTATGGAATCAGAGTGACTGTAAATCGACAGCTGCCAAAGATTGTATAAGGGTCTCAGCCCTATGCGGTTGGACATGTGTATGGAAGGGACGCAGAGACAGAAGAGGGAAAGCATGATAGAGGATAGGCTTATCTTATGATCTATGTCCGGTTGAATACCAGCGGTTTTGAATACGATATTTATAACCTGGTTCGGTCCTTTCTCCCGGGGGCCAAGCTGGGTTTTCTCTATCCGAGAGATCTGGCGCACAGCTTAGAGGGAGGAAAGACAGCGGCGGAGGCCCTGAAAGGCTATCGTCTGCAGAGGGCGGATGCCGAGGAGAAGCTGGCTTATTGGGAGGAAAAAGTCGCAGAGAGACAGGGCTCTCAGCAGAAGAGAACAGCCGCCGATCCTGTCTCAAGAGGAGCAAGGGGAGCATGGACAGAGGAGAAGGGGCATGCCAATCATCATGAGAGAAGCCCTGAGGCCCTGCAGGAGAAGCTGTCAAGGGCTCAAGAGAAGCTGCAGAAGACTCTGGAGAGACAGCCTGCCTCTGTGCTTTTCGTCGATATCCGCGAGGACAGGATCCGCATTCGCTGGGAAGCTGACGGCAAAGAGGCGGAGAAAATGATGAGGGAATTGGCCCTGGCCGATGAAAGGGGACTTCCCGCGGACCCTGCCCTGTCCGTTCTTTGGTCAGCGAATTCCGGCCAGGTCTGTGAGGAGACGCTGTCTTCTGTTGTAAAGGAAAGACCAGAGGCTATGCCCTGTGCCGGGGAGAGAGACATTCTCCTTCGCCGCGAGCAGAAAAACGTCCTGAAGCGATTGATCTATCTGGCCCTGTCTGAGGATCTGGGGAAAAATCTGCCCTGGGGAACGCTCTCGGGGATTCGGCCGACCAAGATTCTCCTGGGCAAACTGGCCTCCGGCGCCTCAGAGGAAGAGGCGGCTCTCTGGATGAAGGAGACCTACATGGTCTCTGACGCGAAGCTTGCGACCTGTATGGAGATCGTCCGCAGGGAGCGCAAGGTTTTAAGAAGGATCCACACAGGAGGGATGGGAGGAGCAGAAGACGGGAGGAAGGGCTACAGTCTCTATCTGAATATTCCCTTTTGTCCCTCTACCTGTCTCTACTGCTCCTTTACCTCTTATCCGGAGGGAAAATATGCCGCTCTGATGCCGGACTATGTGTCGGCTCTTGAGAGGGAGATCGACTATGTGCGAGAAGACTTTCAGGAGGAAAAGAAGAGAGTACTTGACAGTATTTACATCGGGGGAGGAACGCCAACCTCTCTTCCGGCAGAGCTTTTGGATCGCCTGCTGACCTGTATTGAGTCGAGGCTGGATACCAGTCAGCTCAAGGAGTGGACCATTGAGGCCGGACGGCCGGACTCCATCACGGAGGCCAGGCTGGACGCGATAAGAGGGCATGGGGTGACCCGGATTAGCATTAACCCCCAGACCATGAAGGATGGGACATTAAGGCTGATCGGCCGCCATCACACATCGGAGCAGATTCGAATGGCCTACAGCCTGGCCCGGTCTAAGGGCTTTGATGATATTAATATGGACCTCATCATTGGTTTGCCGGGGGAGAGCAGGGCAGACGTCGAGCGGACCTTACAGGAGATTGCGGCCATGGGGCCTGAGAATCTGACGATCCACTCCCTCGCCCTAAAGAGGACGGCCCGTCTGAACCTGCGCTGGGAGGAGTACGCAAAGTATGTTATGGAATCCTCCGATGAACTGATGGCATTGGCAGCCTCCTATGCAAAAAAAATGGGATTATCTCCCTACTATCTCTACCGACAGAAGAACATCGCCGGCAATCAGGAGAATGTGGGTTATGCCAAAGAGGGTTATGAGGGCATTTATAATATCGCTATTATGGAGGAACAGCAGGATATCGTGGCCCTGGGCTGCGCGGCTGATTCCAAGAAAATCCTGGCAAATGGGAAAACCGACCGCTGTGAGAATGTCAAGAATGTGGAGGAGTACATCGCCCGGGTAGATCAGATGATCGAGCGGAAGAGAAGACTTTTCTTTGAGGAGGATTGAGAGAGGAGCAGGATATGCGCTACGCGAAGGATCCAAACAAGCAGTATCACATAGGGGTTGGAGCAGAGGAGATCGGACCCTATGTTATTCTGCCGGGAGATCCCGGTCGATGTGAACAGATTGCGGGCTATCTGGAGGATGGCGTCAGGGTCGGACAGAACCGGGAATTTACCACATATACGGGTAAGCTCAAGGGAGTTAAGGTCTCCGTGACGTCCACAGGAATCGGCGGCCCGTCTGCCGCGATTGCCATGGAGGAGCTGGTCATGGCGGGAGCCCATACCTTCATCCGGGTCGGAACCTGCGGCGGAATGCAGGAGGAGATCCTGGGGGGAGATTTGATTGTGGCGACAGGAGCTGTCCGAATGGAAGGATGCAGCAGAGAATACGCCCCTATCGAGTATCCGGCGGTGGCCGACTTCACCCTGCTCTGCGCGCTGCGGTCCGCCGCTGAGAAAATGGGAGTCAGATACCACACGGGCGTGGTCGAGTGCAAGGATTCCTTCTATGGACAGCACTCCCCCCAGAAGAGCCCGGTCTCCTATGAGCTGCTGGATAAATGGGAGGCCTGGAAGCGGCTTGGATGTCTGGCAAGCGAGATGGAATCGGCCGCTCTCTACACAGTAGCCCAGGCCCTTGGGGTCCGGGTGGCCTCGGTTCTTCTTGTTATGGCCAACCAGGAGCGGGAGAAGGCAGGGCTTTCCAATCCCGTCGTTTATGACACCGACCTGGCTGCGCGCTGTGCCACAGAGGCACTGCAAACGGTAATTGCAGAGGACAGGAAGCGTCTGTAAAGGAAGTCCGGCAAGCACTGCTGCTTGCCGGACTTCCTTCTCACTTATGCCTGTTTGGGACGATAAGAGATGCAGATCATCATAATCAGGATGAGTAAGAAGCCAAGGCCATCCCAGAGGCTGAAGGGCGTTTGAAAGAAAATCCCTGTGACGACAGCCGCCGTGACGGGTTCTGAGAAGGCATAGAGAGCGGCGGGTACGGGGCCGATCCGGTTCAGGCCGGTCATGTAGAGGGAAAAGGCGGCGACATTGCCGACCAAAACGACGAAGGCAATCCCCAAATATCCAATCGGATTTGGCCGGTAAGGGGTATGCCAGGGCTGAAAGATCAGGGCCATGACAATACCGCCCCAGAAGAAGGCCCAGGCCTGCATGATGGCGACCGGGTACTTCTTGAGGATGGATTTTCCGACCAGGTTGTAAACGGCGATTCCGATGGCAGAGCCGATACCGGCGGCAAGAGCAAGGGGAGAGACTCTGAGTTCTCCGGGTCTTCCGTGACTGACAATGGAGAGAACGCCCAGGAAGGCAAAACAGATCGCGATCAGCTCTAAGCGATGAGGTCTGCGCCGGGACAAAAGGCAGACCAGAAGCAGGGTCAGGCCGGGGGAGAGATCCTGCAGGATCGTTCCCATGCTGGCAGATGAGAGCTGAATGCAGAGGAAGTAGAGGAACTGGCAGAGGGCAACGCCCGGGATCCCGTAGACCAGGGTTAAAAGGGCGTCCCTGCGGTTGGTAAAGGGCTGCCAGCTTTTCCTTGGCCCGTACTTGACCAGGCAGTAGGTCAGCATGATCAGTCCCGCCAGAAAGAGGCGGATGGGGACCAGCCAGGGAGTCTGCATTTTCTGATACGTGAAGAGATACTGCCCCATAGAACCGGAGAGACCCCAGCAGATACCGGAGGCGACGGCAGAAAAAGCGCCGAGGAGTTTTTGGTTGATCTTTGGATTTGTCATGTATTTCATTATATCGTAGGAAAAGCTATAAAACAGCAGAGCTCGACTCATAAATCTGCCTCACATGTAATTGCCGCCCTGCCCTATGCGCAATTGCTGTCCTTCCCCGGGTTCAGTCGCTGCCTTATCTCGTATACAATCCCTGTCCCCTGTATGATATGAGCCCAGATTCGGCAGATTTTTACCGCCTGAAGGTTCCAGGGTGTTAAAATGAAAAAATCAGTATTTTAATATGATTTCAAACATCGCAGGATGAGCTATGATTTTTAAAATATTCCGACATGACCTGAGGGAACTGAGAAGAAGCGTATTCACTCTTATCATCGCTCTTGGGGTTTGCGTCCTCGGCGGTCTCTATGCCTGGGCCAACATTTACTCCAACTGGGATCCCTATGGCAATACCAGAGGCATTAAGATTGCAGTGGTCTCATTGGACCGGGGGGATCAAGACAGCGCGGGACAAGAGCAGAATATGGGCGCGGAGATTGTCGACAAGCTCCGCCATAACGACAAGATCGACTGGGTTTTTCTGGGCTCGGAGAAAGAAGCCAGGGCAGGCGTGGAGTCAGGCGACTACTACGGGGCTCTGATTGTGGGGGAGGACTTCAGCGAGAAGATGACCCATATTTTCACGGAGGGGGTGGACAAGCCACAGCTGGTCTTCTATCAGAATCAGAAGAAAAATGCTGTGGCCAATAAGATCACGGATACGGTAGTGACAAGTATCCAGTCCCAGGTCAACGAGAAGTTTGTTGAGATGATGGTCCAGAAGGTCTTTACAGACACCAATCACTTCACGGAGGATCTTGAGAAGCAGGGAGGAATCGATGGACTGATTTCCCGCTTTGAGCAGATTCGGAGCAATATCGCCAGCTATCAGACCCAGCTGGATATGGCGATCGCCGGAAATGAGGCCGCCAACAGAGCCCTTGAGCAGGCGGAAAAGGCATCAGAGAACGTCAACGGGGCAGTGGGCCAGGCGCAGTCAGGCCTGGGTCAGGCCCAGGAGGCGGCGGGGCAGGCTCAGCTGACTCTGGAGGAATACAGCAGGCGCATGCGCGACCTGCAGGCAATGGCAGTGTCCAATGCAAGTGATTTGCAGAAGGGGCTTGAGGACTTAAGCGGCGGCAGTGATATGGACAGTATCCAGAAGGCCCTTCAGACTTACAGGGACAAATTAGATAAGCTGGATGGGCAGCTTCACGCCCTGTCGGCTGCCTTTCCGGCGGACCTGACTCCGAAGCTGCACCGATTCGTCGACCGGCTGGATAAAATCAAGGCGAATCTGCAGGAATTGGAGTCCAAGAATCAGGCCTCATGGGTCGGAAAGACAGATGCCCAGTTAAGCCAAAAGGAGAGGGAGGATAAGGCGGAGTTTTATCGGCAGCTGGACCAGTTCAGGCAGGAGAGTAAAAATCTGTCAGAAGAGCTGACAGGAAGTCTGCCGGCTGAGATCGAGTCTGCCCTTGATAAGACGGCCAGGACGATAGGGGATGCCAGGGTCAGCATGAATCAGATGTCCAGTCTCCTGGGAGGAATGGGAGACGTCTTCGGGGCTCTCTCGGGCACCGTCAACGCTGGAAATGTCAGCTTGATTCAGACTAGGCAGGCTCTAACCCTTCTGGACAATCGAATCTCCGCTGTCCTGGACGCCGTCAAGGGAGCGGGAGAGAATGACGCGGTAAAGGCGCTGATCAATACCCTTTCCGGCGATCCGCAGGCCTATGGACGCTTCTTCGCGGACCCGGTCGAGATCAAATCGACGGCGATCTATCCGGTAGAGAATTACGGATCGGCCGTGGCCCCCTTCTATTCTGTCCTGGCGATCTGGGTTATGGGTCTTTTGCTCGCGGCGGTCATGAAGACGCATCCGAATCCTCTGTACTATCCGGATGCCAGGGCGCATCAGCTCTATCTGGGCCGCTATTTGATCTTCGGGCTCCTGGAGCAGTTCTTTGTTGTTCTGCTGGTCCTGGGAGATCTCTTTGTGCTCAAAATACAGTGTCTTCACCCCTTCCTTTTCTGGGCGGTCTGTGCCGTCACCGGATTGACCTTCTCCCTGCTCATCTACTCCCTGGTGTATGCCTTCGGAGATGTGGGCAAGGCGGCGGCAGTGGTTATCGTCGTCCTTCAGATTGCCGGTTCCTCCGGGACCTATCCCATCGAGCTTCTGCCGACCTTCTTTCAGAATGCCTATATTTTCTTTCCCTTCCCCTACGCGATCGACGCCCTGCGGGAGTGTGTGGCCGGGCTCTACAGGGCGGACCTTCTTATCTATTTAGGAAAACTCTCTGTCTTTATTCTGGTGGCTCTGGCCATTGGAATCTGGATGCATAAGCCCACCGCCAGGCTCCTTCACTTTATGGAGGCGCGGATGGACGATACGGAGTTGATGTAAGGGACATATGATTTGAAGTGGTGCAGGGACATATCGTTTGAAGCGGAGAATGGATCATGAAGGACTACGAGAAATTCTATTATGAATATATCAGCGAGCTCAGGGACAAGCACGAGGCGAATGTCAGCAGGATCCGACTGGGCATCCGGATCAATCTGATCCTGCCGCTGGCCTTTTTGATCCTGAGCTTTACGATTGGAGGTTCCCGATTTATCTTTTTGATGCTCTGGATTGTCAGCCTTTTCGGGATCGCCGCCTATCTGATTTTCGTGGAATACACGGATTTTGAGCTCCAGCAGAAGCTGATTGATCTGGAGGACAGAGAGGACGGGGAGCCTGAGTCCCTGATCGAGGGGAAATACCTGGAGCCCCATTTGGAGTCTCTGCAGGAGAAGGTTGGATATATTGCGGAGGCCAAAAACAGAAAGATGGAGCAGCTCGTTGAAGTTAAAAATAAAGCGATCGGGCGAAAGGGGAAAAAGACCGCCGAGAGGGAGCAGGAGAAAGAGGTTTTGGTTACGGTGGATGAAGTGATCTCTTCCAGGGAAGATCAGAAGAATTCCTTGCGGGAAAAATCCGGAGCGGCGGAAGAAAAAGACGGCGGGGCGAAGGGACAGAAGAACGGGCAGACGAAAGAGAAGGCTCCGACAAAGGAGGAATCCCATGCGTAATGTGTTTAAGGTTTTTCGCAGGGACGCAAAGCGGATCTGGACCAACGTGGTTGCCCTGGTGGTAATCATGGGCCTGGCTGTGATTCCCTCCCTCTATGCCTGGTTTAATATCCTGTCAAACTGGGATCCTTACGGGTCTGCCTCGACCAGAAACTTAAAGGTTGCCGTGGCGACGGAGGATCAGGGGGCAGATCTGGACGGGGCAAGGCTCAACATTGGCGATATTGTGATCGACAAGCTAAAGAGCAACCAGTCCATCGGCTGGGTCTTTGTAGACAAGGCCGAGACGGCCAGGGAGGGAGTGACCAGCGGTCAGTACTACGCGGCTTTAGTCATTGACAGGGACTTCTCGACGAATATGCTCTCTTTCATCGGGGGTCAGCTCAATCACCCTCAGATATACTACTACGAGAATGAGAAGAAAAATGCCATCGCCCCTAAAATTACCGGAAAGGTCAAGACGACGGTGCAGGAGGAGGTCAACAAGGCTTTTGTCAGCTCTCTGGCTCAGGGTCTGCTCTCCGCCGGAAAGTATATCTCCAATACGGACGGGAAGACTCCTCTGACGGATGCGGCATTAGAACATCTCAAGCAGATGGATTCGGATATGACGACAAGTATCGGCGTCATCAACGCGTATATTTCTCTGGCGGATTCAGCAGATCAGGTAAAGAGGGCAAGTGAGGCGCTCTCTAAAGAGCTGCAGCGGATCAGCGGGGACTCTAGGAGCAAATTGAGCGTGGCAAAGGAGCGGGCTGAGAGTCAGCAATCTCAGCCGCCCGGCAGTTCTCAGGCAGGACAAAAGACGGCTGACTATATCGAGTCGCAGCTTGCCGGAGTCTCTGATTACCTTGGGATCCTGCAGAATCAACTCGCGGACGGCCAGGAGCTGGCGGAGCCCAAAATCAATCAGCTGGAGACGCTTTTAGACGGCCTGCACAGCCAGATCAACGGGGCTCTCTCAGCGGTTCATCTGCCTGCCCGACTTCAGGCCAGACTGGACACCTTCAACCAGCGATATCAGACCCTGAGGGATCGGCTGGAGGGCATGAAGGCGGCGGCAAGAAACGGCCAGTCCACCCTGACTTTGTCTAAACAGGCGGCGGATGACTGCGGGCAGCTGCTTTCATCCAGTCGGGAGATCCTTGAGGATTACCAGAGTCAGGTCAAGCCAAAGATCTCAGCCTCCATGGATTCGATCAGAAATTCCATGGCGGAGGCGGGCAGACTCTTAAGCGATGCCGGCGCGAATATTGACGCTGTGAATAAGATCCTCGCGTCTTATTCGGATTTATCCGGGGCGGCCAAAGGAGATCTGATTACAGCGAGAGATCATCTGTCCCAGATGCAGGGAAAGCTTCGCGACCTGATTAACCAGGTCTCTGAGCTGCGTTCTTCTGATCAGTACAGCATGCTGATCAAGCTGATTGAGTCTGATCCGGATCTGGTTGCGGATTTCATTTCTTCCCCGGTGGGACTGAAAAGTGAATCCGCCTATCCCATTGCAAATAATGGTTCGGCTATGGCGGCCTTCTATGTCATTCTGGCCATATGGGTCGGGGCCCTGATTCAGGTGGCGATTCTTCGCCCCCGCCAGAAGCATCCGGGGGAGATCCCAGGTGTTAAGCCAAGGCATGAGTTCTGGGGTCGCTATCTGATTTTCTTTCTCCTGGGGCAGGTACAGACCCTGATCATTGTCCTTGGAACCCTCTTTTACGTGAGGATTCAGGTTCAGTCCCGCCTTCTCTTCTGGCTGGCGGCGGCAGTAGCCAGTCTGGTATTTACCCTTCTTCTCTATGCTCTGACTTATGCTTTCGGGGCAGTCGGAGAGGCCGTCGGCGTTGTGATCATGGTCGTCCAGGTGGCAGGGAGCGGAGGAACCTTTCCCATTGAGGTTCTGCCGCGGATCTATAAGATTCTCTACCCCTTCATGCCCTTCCGCTATGGAATCAATGCCCTGCGGGAGTGCGTCGGAGGCTTCTATTCCAATGCCTATGTCATCGACCTGCTGCACCTGCTTGGTTTTGTGCCTCCGGCTCTTGTAATAGGTCTTGGGATCAGCAGGATCATTGGAGGTCTGACCCATAAGATCGAGGCGTCCAAGGCGGGATCCGACCTGTGGGCATAGGGGTAAAAAGTCAAAAGAGCGAGCTTGCCAGAGGCGGATTGCGGGGGCAAATCGCAGGAAGTGTCGGGCAGCAGGATTTGAGAACTGCCGGAAAGTTGGGCTTGTAAATTGTTAGAAATCGGATTTAAATGACTTTGCGGCAAGGAAAACGTAAGATAGACACAGGAGGTTCGCCTTTTGTACGCTCTGACAGGAGAGGACCTGTGAATGAAACCGCGTGAGTGTTTTTACAAATGATCAGGAGGATACTATGAATTTCTTAGAACTGGCAGAGAAGCGTTATTCCTGTAAGCAATATAGCGACAGGCCCGTCGAGGCGGATAAGCTGCAGGCTGTTCTTGAGGCCGGGCGGCTTGCGCCGACGGCCAAGAATCTGCAGGAGCAGCATGTATATGTGCTCCAGTCTGACGAGGCTCTGGAAAAATTTGATCAGCTGACACCCTGCCGTTATGGGGCGAAAACAGCCCTGATGGTCACCTACGATAAGAAAAATGTCTTCACCTATCCGGGAGAGAAGCGCGATTCGGGGGTCGAGGATGCCAGCATTATCGCGACGCATATGATCCTGGAGGCGACAGAGCAGGGACTGGACTCCTGCTGGATTAACTTCTTTGATCCCGATCGGGCAAAAGAGCTCTATGATCTTCCGGAGGAGGAGGTCCTGATGCTGATGGATCTGGGCTATGCCGCGGACGGGGCGGGGCCCCTGCCTAACCATAGCAGCCGCAAGGACTTAAGCGAGACCGTATCCTATCTGTAAAGCGAGCCGTATCTTGTCTGCGACCTGATCTTTTAGCGAAGGGATCCGAGCTCAGTGCAGGGATCCGAGCCTTGCACAGGGATCAGAACTCTATGCGGGGATCAGAGAGAGCAGAGAATGTGTTTCATTTTTTGAGCATTAAAGGAAGAACATGACTGATATAAGAGGAAAGCTGATCGGGGTGGGCGTGGGTCCCGGCGATCCGGAACTGATGACCCTAAAGGCAGTCCGCATGATTCAGGAGGCGGATCGCGTTATTCTCCCCCAGAGGGAGGCTAAGGAGGCGCGGGCCTACAAGATCGCACTGGGAGCGGTACCTGCCCTGGCCGACAAATGCCTGCTGGGCCTTGACTTTCCCATGACCCGGGATAAGGATCTGCGGGATCGGCAGATTCAGGCCAACTATGAGTCCCTGCGCTCCTATCTGAAAGCGGGAGAGAAGCTGGTTTTTTTGACCATTGGAGACCCCTGTATCTATTCCACCTTCTGTTACCTCAAGATTTATGCCGAGGAGGAGGGGTATCAAACGAGTCTGGTCAATGGGATTCCCTCTTTTGTGGCGGCTGCGGCCCGCTTAAATATTCCCCTCTGCCTGGATGATGAGGAGGTCCATCTGCTCAATGGAAAGAGTCATCTTGCAGAGGGACTGGCTCTGCCCGGCAGCAAGATTGTGATGAAGGCCGGGCCCTGTTCGGAGAAGCTGGCTGAGGCTGTCGACAAGCTGCCCGGCGCCAGGGTCTACGCGGTAAAAGACTGCGGACTTTCCGGCGAGGAGGTCTTCGAAGATATTCACGAGCTGCCCGGGGACTACATGCTGACGGTGATTGTCAAGGAATAAAGATAATCGCCATTCTCCAGTATTTTTTCATATTATTTTCCATATAAATCACATGTGATTCCCATATGAATCTCTTTTTTGAGCCAATACGCCGAACAGACGTATGATTACGGCAATCAGTCGTTTATTCGCATCGAACACTTGCGCAAACTTTGTTTTGCAAGTAAAATATAGATCAAAGTTAGTCAATACTAACATTTTGGTGGTATCGATAAAGACTGAGCTGATTTCCAGTTGATCAGAGGGGAGGATTGTGTCTGCCTTCGGTCTGCCGGAGAGAAAGGGATTCGTATGATTTACAAAAAACTAAAGACGTATGCGCCGGAGAGGATGGGCTTTGTCTATGTCGGCATACTGATGGCACTGCTTGCCGCGGGACTCTCTGTTGCCAGCTATTATTATCTCTATCGCTTTCTGCGAAAAGTAATTGTTGATGTCGATATGACCGGAGCGGTTCCCCTGGCCATGGATGTCGTGATTTTTTTAATTGCGAATGCCCTGGTCTATTTTCTGGCCCTTTGGTCTACGCATATACTGGCCTTTCGACTGGAGACAAATCTGAAGAAGCAGGGACTTCGGCATCTGATGAACGCTTCCTTCAGCTTTTATGACAAGAATGAATCCGGGCGTGTCCGCAAGATTATGGATGACAACACGGCGCTGACACACTCCAGTGTGGCGCATCTGATCCCGGATTTGACCACCGCTGTGTTCGCTCCCCTGCTCGGAATTGCCCTGGCCTTTTATGTGGACTGGCGGATGGGATTGCTATTTACCGCCAGCTTTCTGTCGGGGATACTCTTCATCCGTAAGATGATGGGAGACCAGAACTTCATGAATCAGTATATGGCGGCGTCCGATAAGATGAATTCCGGCGCTGTGGAGTATGTGCGGGGGATTCATGTACTGAAGATCTTTAAGACCAGTCTGCAGTCGCTGAAGGAATTCTATCGATCTGTGACAGAGTACGCGGACCTGGCTCTGAAGTACAGTATGAGCTGCCGGAGCTGGTATGTCTTCTTTCAGGTCTTCTATAACGCGGTCTTTCTTGTCGCGCTGTTCTTTGGCTATGGGAGCGGGGATGATCCGAGGGTCCAGCTCTGCAAGTTTTTATTTTATGCCTTGTTCAATGGCATCCTCTATATGGCCCTGAATAAGGTGATGTATGTGGGCATGTATACCTATCAGGCCAGTGCCTGTATTGAAAAAATTGAAAAGCTTTTTTCCGAGATGGATGAGAAAAAGCTTTCGACCGGTCAGCGCGAGACGATGGAGGGAAGCTCGATAGAGTTTCAGAATGTGACCTTTGGCTATGAGGATCAGAAGGTGATAAAGCATTTTTCCCTCAAGCTGGAGGAGGGCAAGACTTATGCGCTGGTAGGCGCTTCAGGCTCCGGGAAATCAACGCTGGTAAAGCTCATTTCTGGTTTCTATCAGCTGGATGACGGCCATATCTTAATCGACGGGCATGATCTCAGCGAATACACGGAGGGCGCCCTAGCGCAAAACATCGCAAACGTCTTTCAGGACGTGAAGCTGTTCAAGAAGAGCATTTATGAAAATGTGCGGATGGGGCGGCCTGACAGCAGCCGACAGGAGGTGATGGAGGCCCTCCACCTGGCCCAGTGCGATGAGATCTTAAACAAGCTGGAAAAGGGTGAGGATACCCTGATCGGCGCAAAGGGGGTCCATCTGTCCGGCGGAGAGGTGCAGCGCATTGCCATCGCCCGGGCGATTTTAAAGGATGCAAAGATCATCATTCTGGATGAAGCCTCCGCCGCGGCGGATCCGGAAAATGAGTATGAGCTGCAGCTGGCCTTTGCAAATCTCATGAAGAAAAAGACGGTTATCATGATCGCGCACAGACTCAGCTCTATCACAGGTGTGGACGAGATCCTTGTCATTGACGATGGGAAGCTGGTGGAGAGAGGAAGCCATAGTGAGTTGATGGCACATAACTCCGTCTATCAAAAGCTGCAGGAAGACTTTATGCAGGCGAATGAATGGAGGGTGCGCGAATGAAGACGATATTGAAACGAAATTTTGGCTTGACAGACAGTGGTATCCGCATGGTGCGCCGCGCTGCCCTGGCTTCCTTCTTTGTAAACGTGGGCTATATGGCGCTGATGCTGATCGCCATGTACTATGGGGACAATGTGCTCAAGGGCGTTATCAGGCCTGCCTGGTACTATCTGGCTATCATCGCGGTCACGCTGGCAGTGCTGTACATCCTCATTGACCGCGAATATGTGCTGACCTTTAACGGAACCTATCAGGAGGCCACCAACCTGCGGTTAGAGATTGCGGATCAGATCAAAAAGCTGCCTCTGTCCTATTTCTCAAGGCATGATCTGAGCGATCTGGCTCAGACGATCATGCAGGATGTGACGGATCTGGAACACGCTATGAGTCACTCCATTCCGCGCTGCATCGCCTATGTTTTTTTCCTGACCGTAATGGCAGTGCTCCTTTTGGTATCCAATCCGCTCCTGGGCCTGGCCGCTTTGATTCCGCTTGTAGTGGGACTCGTGCTCATGCTCTTGTCACAAAGGGCACAGAAGCGATGGACAGAGAAATACTTCTGGAAAATGCGCGAGACAACAGAGGCATTCCAGGAGGCGATCGAGCTGCAGCGGGAAATCAAGAGCTGTCGCTATGAGGACAAAAATTACCAGGAGGTATCAGCTTCTTTAGACGCCGCCGAGCGGCTGCGGGTGCGGACAGAGCTTATGCAGTCCATGCCCATCCTCCTGTCCACAGCTGTCATGAAGCTGAGCATCGGATTTGTCGCGGCAGTCTCCGCGGCGCTCCTGCGGATCAACGCTGTCCAGATGATTTATGTGATCGGCTTTTTACTGGTTTCCATGCGTCTGACGGACGCGGTAGGAGTCATGGAGGACTTTTTCGCCGAGTTCTTTTATCTGGACGCCAGAATCAAGCGGATAGGAGAACTCAGAAACACGCCGACGCAGCAGGGGAAAAACCTGGAGCTGGAGCATTTTGACATTGAACTAAAAGACGTGCGCTTTGCCTATAACGATGAAACAAAGGTGATCAATGGCGTGAGCTTTGTGGCAAAGCAGGATCAGGTTACGGCGATTGTGGGGCCGTCCGGATGCGGCAAGTCAACGATTTTGCGCTTGATCTCACGGCTCTACGATTATGACGGCGGAAGTATCAGGATCGACGGCCATGACATTCAGGAGATATCCACAGACGCGCTCTTTGATAAGGTCTCCTTCGTCTTTCAGGATGTGATCCTCTTCAACAGCTCTGTACTGGACAATATCCGTATGGGCCGTTTGGACGCGACGGATGAGGAGGTGCGGCAGGCGGCCAGGCTCGCGAACTGCGAGGACTTTATCCTCAGGCTGCCCGAAGGATATGACACCCTCATCGGGGAAAACGGCAGTAAGCTCTCAGGCGGAGAGCGACAGAGGATCTCGATTGCCCGCGCGCTCTTGAAAAACGCGCCGATACTGCTGCTGGATGAGATCAGCGCAAGTCTGGATGTGGAAAACGAGCGGAAGATCCAGGAGGCTTTAAACCGGCTGATTACCGATAAGACCGTCATCATCGTGTCTCATCGGCTCAAATCCATCGAAAAGGCGGATCAGATCGTGGTGATGGACGCCGGAAGGGTGGAGGCGGCGGGTACGCACGACGAGCTTATGAAGAAGTCGCCGCTCTACCAGAGGCTGATTGAAAAATCCAGTCTGACAGAGAAATTTACATACTGAACAGAGAAATTTACATACGAAGGAGAATGCGGAGAAGGGGATCTTTGCGGGCAGCCTGGCAGCGCGCGCAAAGATCCCCAAAAGGTTTTTCGGATGTGGATAAAAAAGGACGAAGAGGCCTGTCAGATTCCTGTGGGTTTATAACATCTCTAGATTCCTGCGGCAATTTCGTCGATTTCGGTCAGCTCCGCGGGGGAGAAGTCCAGGCGCGCGAGAGCATCTACATTCTCTTTGATCTGCGCGGGACTGGAGGCTCCGATGATGACAGAGGAGACCTGGGGAAGACGCAGGTCCCAGGCAAGAGCCATCTGAGCCAGAGACTGCCCGCGGTCCCTGGCGATCTCCTGCAGGCGACGGGCAGCAGACAGCTTATTCTCAGTCAGATCCTCTCTCTTGAGATAGCGGCCATCGTGGGCGATCCGGCTGTCGGAAGGGATGCCGTCTAAATAGCGGTCGGACAGCAGGCCCTGGGCCAGAGGAGAGAAGGCGATGATGCCAATGCCGTCCTCGTCGGCCTGTCCGGGCAAATCCATGCGCTCAATCTTGCGGTCGAAGATGGAGTAGCGGGACTGGTTGACAATCAGGGGCAGATGGATCTTCCTGGCGTATCTGACAGCTGCTCTTGTCTGCTCCGCATTGTAGTTGGAAATACCGGCGTAAATTGCCTTGCCCGCGTCCACAATTGACTTGAGGGCGTCCAGGGTCTCCGCCAGGGGGGTGTTGGGATCGGGACGATGGTGATAGAAAATGTCCACATAATCGAGCCCCAGACGGTTCAGGGACTGGTCGGCACTGGCGATCAGATACTTGCGGCTGCCCCAGTTGCCGTAAGGGCCGGGCCACATATCATATCCGGCCTTGGAGCTGATGACGAGCTCATCCCGATAGGGCTTGAAATCCTCTGCCAGGAACTTGCCGGCATTTTTCTCGGCGCGTCCGTATTGGGGGCCATAGTTGTTGGCCAGATCAAATTGGCTGATTCCTAGATCAAAGGCAGTTCGCATCATGGCCCGCATGTTATCGGGGTTGTCGTTCTCCCCGAAGTTATGCCAGAAGCCAAGGGAGATGGCGGGAAAGAGAAGACCGCTTGCGCCGACCCTGCGGTATAGCATCTTTTCATAGCGGTTATCCGCTGCCTGATAGGTGTGTGACATATGTTTCCTCCTGTCTTTTTCTGCTTTGACCCTTCTATTATAGAGCAGATGAAGGACTCTGGTATGCGGCCGGGTCTTCTGATTTTATTTCGATCTAGCCCATGACTTCTGTCTGTCATTTGGATCTGCCCTCCAGCCGATGCAGAATCCCGGGCTGCTGCAGCAGATAGTAGATGGTTATAGAGGCGGAGATAATGGCCCAGGAGATGGGCATACAGGAAAAGAGCTGTCTGACGCTGCCTCCGGGGACGATGACAAGGAGCCAGATCGCGCGAAAGCCGCAGATACCGAGCAGATTGATCAGGGTGGTGATCAGCACCTTATTTTCCGCCCGCAGAATGGATCCGAGGACTTCAGAGAAGGCATAGATGGCATAGAAGGGGGCGATGCAGCGGCAAATGTCCTCCGCCAGGTGAATCACCTCTGCGTCTCTGGTAAAGAGGAGCATGAGAGAGGGAGTAAAGATCAATAGAAGACCGGTGAGAACCAGGGCAAAGGCCAGTTCGATGAGGAGAACATTTCTGCTCGCCTTTTTGATTCGATCCGGCTTTGCCGCTCCGAAATTCTGTCCGATAAAAGTAGTGATGGAGGCAGAAAAGGACGCGTCGATCATCCACCAGATGGCATCCAGACGGGCATAAGCTGTCCAGGCCGCCATGGCATTTACTCCCTTCTGGTTGAGAGAGGCCTGCAGAATCATGTTGGAAATGGTGAACATGCTGCCGGCAATGGCCGTGGGAAGACCGATGCGGAGGATTCTGGCCAGAGTTTGCGGATTCAGATGAAGTCGCCTGAGAGAAAGCCTGAGTCCTGGTGTTTTTCGGATCAGAAGCCAGCTGACCAGAAGGGCGGAAATGCCCTGTGAGATATCAGTCGCGATGCCGACGCCCAAAACGCCCATGTGCAGGAAGGCGACAAAGAAGAGGTCAAGGATAATATTGATGGCAGTGGCGGCGATCAGAATATAGAGGGGGCGGCGGGAGTCGCCGATGGCCCGCAGGATTCCGGCGCCCATATTGTAGGTCAGGGTAAAGATCAGTCCGACCATGAGGGTTCGGACATAGAGAGAAGAGGCCTCCATCAGATTCTCCGGCGTCTGTAAAAGACGCAGGAAGGGATCGGTTAAAAAGAGCATAATGATACCCAGAAAAAGACCCGCTAATATGGAAAAAGCATAGGCGGTGTGCAGGGCATCGTCTACTTTATCTGTCTCTGCGGCTCCAAAATGCTGGGAGATGACAACAGTAGCTCCGGTTGCCAGATTTATGAAGAAGGTGAACAGAAAGAGGGTGATCATGCCGGAGGAACCGCCGACAGCGGCCAGAGCCTCTGTCCCGGCGAATTGTCCGACCACGGACGCGTCGACGGTGTTATAGAGCTGCTGAAAGAAAGCACCGATGACAAGGGGGAGAAAGAAGGTCAGAATCTGGCGGTTGATGGGACCCTGGGTCAGGTTTTTCTGGATAGATTTTGTTGGCTTTTGATGGGTCATAGTCTTCACTTTATTTCTTCTGTCAAATCTTCTGCGGCTATAGAGAACCAGGCCCCGCACTGAGGTCTTGCGGTGGAGAGTAATCTTAATTGTAATTGGGACAGGGGGATTTCTCAAGCGAACCGGCAGCTGAATGATGGGAAGTGCGGGACTGCTGCATGTCAGCAGCTGAATTATGGGGGGTGAGACTGCAGCTTGTCAGTAAGTGTCTGTTAGCTGCCTCTCAGCAGGGAAGAGAGCAATAAAAATTGCTTGCAATTAAAAAGGAGATCAAATATAATGCTTTCCAGTAACAATTCCTAGTTACAGTAGATTTATGGGAAGTTCACCTTGCGTGTGGACAGAAAGGAATGCGATATGGATAAGTATTTATGTGAGCCCTGTGGTTATATCTATGATCCCGAGGTCGGTGATCCCGATGGCGGCATTGCTCCGGGAACCGCCTTTGAAGATATCCCCGATGACTGGGTTTGCCCTGTTTGCGGCGCGTCAAAGGATGCTTTTGTTGTAGCTGATTAATCGGACATTTGATGGATGCGGATGAAGTGGGATAGAAATCCCATCGAATCTGAAGGTCTCAGGGGCTGTGAAGAAATGAGAGAGTCATTTCTTCACGGCCCTTTATCTGTGGTTTTAAAGATTTGCGGAAGTGGATTCCATTTTTTATTGTACCTTTGCACCTGGACGGAAGCTGGAAGAGTTGATCGTTTTGAGAGCAGAAAACAGCGTTTGCAGGGAATCCTGCAAAATATCAAAAAGAGAGAAAAAGAGCTCTTTTCTTTGTTGAGCCTGTCTCTTGTACAGGGATGATACAAGGGCTATTCTTGCCTTACCTCTCGTGACAGATTGTGATTGATCGGATCTGCCGATCCACAATGGGAGGAAGTATGAAGAATAGCATTTGTAGAAGGAGACGGACGAGAGTGGTCTGTCTGGTTTTGTTGCTGGCGGTATTGGGGACGATTCTGCCTCTTCCGCTGCGAGGAGCGGGAAGGCGGTTTGGGCGGGTATTTGCCGCGGAAGATCTGGCGGTGCTCAAGTCCTATGCCAAAGAGGTCAGCTATGAGCAGGCCGGCCTGGGGAAAGGCAACTGGACGAATGACTTTGTCCTGCAAAGAGGGGGGAGCGATTATCACGGATTTTGTGTCAATCCGAATAAGTCCACGCCGGGAATCGGCACAAGCTTTCGGGTCAGTGAGCAAAGAGATGAGCAGGTGAGGAAAGTACTCTATTACGGTTATGGCAGTCGGACCAATGCCATGGGAGAGCTGGGTCTGTCCTCTGAGGAACAGCTGGTCATCTCCCATGTGACTTTGGCCAGGGCTATGGGCGATCCCCACTGGTCAGTCGACCTCAATGCCAGGGGGAAGGAACAGGCAGAACGTTACTGGAAGCTGGTAAAATCCAGGCCGGCGCCAAAAGAGAATCTGCTGAGGGCCTTTCTTTGCCACAATAAAGAGGCAGAGGGACAGGATCTGCTCTATTTCTGGCAGGCGCCGAAAGAGGAGGAAGTGCCCAGGACCTCTTTTGTCATTCGAAAAAGGTCAGCGGCGGATCCGCTGACAGAGAAGAACCGCTGCTATTCTCTGGCAGGGGTCTGCTACGGGCTCTATGATGATGCTGCCTGCAGGAAGCAATTGCAGGAGATTTGTCTGACAAGGGAGGGGGAATCCCAGCGATATGAGGGGACCTTTCAGAATCTGACGCCCGGAAAGCAGTATTTTGTTCGCGAGAGCAGAGGGCCTGCCAATGGATCTTATCGCACAGATGAGAGGGTATACTCCTTTACGGCCAAGGCCGGAGGGAATGTCCATGAAATCGGCTCTATGGAATTGAAGGACGAGCCTGTCTATGATGTGCCGGATATCCTCTGGCACAAGAAGGACGCTCAACTCAGCGAAAAGGGACAGGGGGACGGCAGTCTTTTCGGAGCAGAGTATTCGATTCGCTTTTACCCGGAGGATCTGCCATCGGCAGAGGCGGCTAAGGATAAGAAGGCCACTTACCTCTGGCTGATGAGAACAGATGAAAAGGGAGAGATTCACTTTCAGGATCCCCGCTGCTATGTGTCCGGCGATCCCCTGCTGGAATACCAGGGGAAGAAGGTCCTGCCTTTAGGCTCCTATCTGATTCAGGAGAAGAAAGCTCCGCGTGATGCCAAAGGAAGAGCGATCTATGCCCTTGATCCCAAGCTATATTTACTCAAGACGGTCTGTGGGAGCGACCATCAGGTGAAAACGGTTCATCCGCTGATCGACGGCCAGCGGGAGCAGATTCTGCGCGGCGGAATTCTTCTGGAGAAGAGGGAGACCTCTTATCCGGACGGAAGAGACTATACGGCGGCGATGAGCCTGGAGGGGATTCGTTTCTCCATCTATAATCGCTCAGCGAAAACGGTAGCGGTGGATCTCAACCGAGATGGAATTTACAGTGAGGATGAGCGTTTTGCTCCGGGGGCAAAGATCCGGGAAATGATCTGCAAAAAATACAGCCAGGAGGAGGCAATGCGCCTCTACGGTCTTAAGAGCGAGGCGAAGGAAGTCTATCTGGCTACAACAGATGATGATGGCGACGGATATGACAGGAGCCTGCCCTATGGCAAATATGGGATTGTCGAGGAGACAATGGAGACAGGCGGCGAGTTCAGACTGGTTAATCAGGACTACTGTCTTGGTGAGAGACAGGAGAAGACAGTTGAAATCAGCAGGGATCTGCAGGGGGGAAAACTCTGCCAGACCGATATTGACGGGAAAAAGCTGACCTTTGCCGAGAATAATCGACCCATTCGCTCCGATCTCCTTCTTCGTAAGATCAAGGAAGACAGTAAGGAGAAAATCCAGGTTCCCTTCCTTTTGATCCGGGAGGAGACGGGAGAGAAACATATTGTTATGACAGGGGCAGACGGAAGCTTTGACAGCAGGGCCGGCCATATCGCGCACAGCCACAAGACCAATGCCAACGATCGCTTCCTTGATCGGATTCAGCTGGACCAGGGATCAAAAGAGACAAAGAGCGGAGAATGGCAGATCAAGCAGGACAAGCCGCTGACTGTTTCTGAGATGACAGAGGATGCCGGAACCTGGTTTGGCCTGGGAAGATATGGCAATATGGCCCGGATTGACGATCAGCTGGGAGCCCTTCCAAAGGGACATTATCGTCTGATGGAATTATCCTGCGACAAGAACCGGGGATATGAGCTGGTGAACCTGCGCTTTGCGATCGGGCAGGATCCAAACAGGCCGGGAGAAATCGCGGATTTAGGAACGGTGTCTGATTGTCCGATCAAGCCTGAGATCCCGTGGACGGAGGGGAGGGTTTACGCGCCCAGACTGGGAGACCTGGGGCAGCTATGGATTTTCCTTATCTGCGGAACATTTGCTCTGGGAAGCATGGCAGTCCTTCTGGCAATTCGCGGCAGGAAATAAATTCTATCGAAATTCCATCGACGTGAAAGGGGCCAGGTAATTTTTCACACAGGCTCCTGATCTGTGTTAGAATAGTTGAGATTTCCAGATCTGATGACATAGAAAGAAGGCGGCCCATGGGAAAGTTCGGCAGAAAAAACGGTGACAGCAAGAAGGCTGCGGAGAAGAAGATGGCGCAGCAGCTTGCGGCCTTAAAGCGCAAGCAGGCCAAGAAAAAGTGATGGCGCTGCCCTTAAACAGACTGGAGCGCAGCAAGAAGGCTGCCTGAGACGCAGAAGAACTGGAGGAAGAACATGGCTCTGAGCAAGAAGCCGGTCAACGGAATGAAAGATATCCTGCCCCGCGAAGAGGAGATTCGCGATTATGTGACAGGGATCATCAAGGAGACCTATCGCAGTTTCGGTTTTACACCCATCGAGACTCCCTGTATGGAGAACATTGCCAATCTGAGCAACAAGCAGGGCGGTGAGAATGAGAAGTTGATTTTTAAAGTTCTCAAGAGAGGGGAGAAGCTGCATCTGGATACTGCTCAGACCGAGGAGGACATCGTGGATTACGGGATGCGCTATGATCTGACGGTGCCCCTGTCCCGCTTTTATGCCAACCATGCCAACGACCTGCCCAAGCCGTTTAAGGCTCTGCAGATTGGCAATGTCTGGCGGGCGGAGCACACACAGAGGGGGCGCTTCCGCCAGTTCACCCAGTGCGACATCGATATTTTAGGGGAGCCGTCGAACCTGGCTGAAATCGAGCTGATCTTAGCCACGACGACCTGCATTGGAAGAATCGGATTCAAGAATTTTGAAATCCGGATCAATGAGCGCCGCATTTTAAAGGCTATGGCCTCCTATGCCGGTTTCCCCGAGTCCGACTATGACGAGATCTTCATCACCCTGGATAAGATGGATAAGATTGGTCTGGACGGTGTGGCGGAGAAACTGAAAGAGGACTATGATGACGCGGTTGTAGACAAGTATCTGGAACTCTTTGAGAGTCTGTCGGACAAAAAAGACCTGGTCGACGGGGTCGACTATCTGCTGGCTGCTCTGGGAAGCTTCCTGGACGAGGAGGTTGCCCGTTCTCTAAAGGAGATAGCGACTGCTGTAAATGAAGCGAAGGAGGCGGATTTCACTCTGGTCTTCGATCCTACCCTTGTGCGGGGGATGAGCTACTATACCGGGACTATTTTTGAGATCGCGATTCCGGAGTTTGGGGGCTCCTGCGGCGGCGGCGGCCGATATGATAAGATGGTCGGCGGCTTCACCGGCCAGGACACGCCGGCCTGCGGTTTTTCGATCGGCTTTGAGCGCATTATCATGCTTCTGTTAGAGTCTGATTTTCAAGTCCCGGGAGGCGGCAGGAAGGTTGCTTACCTGGTGGAGAAGAAGTACCCGGTTCAGAAACTGGTCTCTGTTATCAAGCAGGCCAGAGAGGCCAGAGAGGCAGGAGACCAGGTGCTCCTTGTTCGCATGAACAAGAACAAGAGGTTCCAGAAGGAGCAGCTGGCCGCCGAAGGATATGAGGAATTTGTTGAGTTTTATAACCGCGATGAATCGGATTCCTCTGCGTTTTGATTCATGACGACAGGAATGTTTGCTGAGCCTGCATTCCACAGTTCATGACAAGGGAATACTTGCGGTCAGATTGTCCGCATGACACAGAAAGAAGGATATCAATGGCAGAATCAATGCAGGGTTTGCACCGCAGCTGTCGCTGCGCGGAGCTCTCAGAGGCCAATATCGGACAGACGGTTACCCTGATGGGCTGGGTACAGAAGCGGCGCAATCTGGGCAGTCTGATCTTTGTGGACCTGCGCGACCGGTCCGGGCTGATGCAGATTCTCTTTGATGAGAAGATTGTGGGAAGCGAGGGCTTTGCAAGGGCCGGCGGAGTCAGAAGTGAGTATGTGCTTGCTGTCACCGGAAGGGTACAGAAGAGGGAAGCGGCGATCAATGAGAATTTAAAGACCGGATCCATTGAGCTGGCCGCCGAGTCAATTCGCGTGTTGAGTGAGTCTGAGGTTCCTCCCTTTCCCATTGAGGATGGGATCAAGACCAAGGATGAGCTGCGTCTCAAGTACCGCTATCTGGATCTGCGCCGTCCCGAGATGCAGAAGAATCTGATTCTGCGGTCTCAGGTGACAAATCTGATCCGAAAATACATGGCGGAGGACGGTTTTCTGGAGATTGAGACGCCCATGCTTCAGAAGTCCACGCCGGAGGGGGCAAGAGACTATCTGGTTCCCTCCCGCGTTCATCCCGGCTCTTTCTACGCGTTGCCCCAGAGCCCACAGCTCTTTAAGCAGCTCCTGATGGTATCCGGTTTCGACCGCTATTTCCAGATTGCCCGCTGTTTTCGGGATGAGGATCTGCGCGCCGACCGTCAGCCCGAATTCACCCAGGTGGATCTGGAGATGTCTTTTGTCGATATGGAGGATGTGCTTGAGACAACCTCCAGGCTCCTTAGGAATGTTTTCCGTGACGCGATCGGCATTGAGATCCCCGATCCCATTCCACGTATGACCTGGCAGGAGGCTATGGAGCGCTTTGGCTCCGATAAGCCGGATACCCGCTTTGGCATGGAGCTGACAGATGTATCCGATGCGGTTGCAGACTGCGGCTTCAGCGTCTTTACGTCTGCGCTTGCGTCCAAAGGAACCGTCCGCGGCATCAATGTCAGAGGACAGGGGGACATGGGACGCAAGAAGATCGATAAGCTGGTCGATTTGGCAAAAGCCTGCGGAGCCAAGGGCTTAGCTTATATTCAGTGCAGGTCTGACGGGACGGTCAAGTCCTCCTTCTCCAAGTTCATGAGCGAAGAGAAGATGAGCGAACTGATAAAGGCTATGGACGCGCAGGCAGGTGATCTGCTACTCTTTACAGCGGACCGCTTCAAGACCGCGGTAGAGGTATTGGGACAGATTCGTCTGACCCTGGCAAGAGAATTGGATCTGATTCCCGAGGACCAGTTCAACTTCCTCTGGGTTGTCGATTTTCCTGCTTTCGAGTGGTCTGATGAGCAGAATCGTTTCCTGGCCATGCACCATCCCTTCACCATGCCCTACGAGGAGGATTTGGACAAGCTGGAGACCGGCGATTTGAGCTCGATTCGATCCAAGGCCTATGATATTGTCTTAAATGGCGTCGAGCTGGGAGGCGGATCCATTCGAATTCACCAGGACGATATCCAGGAGCGTATGTTCAAGGCGCTGGGCTTTTCTCTGGAAGAGGCCCGTGACCGCTTCGGTTTCCTCTTGACCGCCTTCGAGTATGGGGTTCCCCCACACGCCGGCCTGGCCTTCGGCCTGGATCGGATGATTATGCTTATGACCAATGCGGATTCGATCCGCGATGTGATTGCCTTCCCCAAGGTCAAGGACGCCTCTGACCTGATGACCCAGGCGCCTGGCCCGGTCGATGATAAGCAGCTGGAGGAGTTGTATCTGAAGACGCTTCCCGATGGCCAGGAAAAGATCAAGGAATGAGAGTAAGACCGATTTACGGAAGGATCTGTTCGCCCCTTATCGTTCGTTGAACAGACAAAGGATGGTCAAACAGACGAGGGATAGTCAAATAGATGAAGAATGGCTAAACAGACGAGGGATAGGTAAACAGGCGAAAAATACAAGATAAAATGTGTTGATAAAAGTCGGCTCAAGCCCCTGCGGATGGGAATTGAGCCGCTTTCATTTTTCTTGCGCTTCCCTTTTGTTCAGGAAAACGCAAAATAAGTGAGGCAGTGCAAGGCGAAAGCTTACTGCACTTAGAATTAGAAATGGCAGAATTTGCTTTTCTAATCAAACAGGGTGGTGAAAATAATATTCACACGACAGAGAAGGCCTATGCTATAGTAGAAAGAGACAAGTTATCGGCGCGTAGAAAGAGATAGCTTGCCAGCACGTGGAAAGAGACAAGTTATCGATGCGTCAGAAAAGAGCTTCTTTTAAGTGATTAGGGACATGAGGGGATCTGAGGAGAAAATATGAGGGGAAGAATTTGCAGGGGAGAAAGAGACCGGGAATCCAGGCAGGGTCACAGGATCATCCGAAGGGTGATTGGGATTTTAGTCGGGATTCCTCTGACATTGCTGATCGCCTTTTGCCTGCTTGTAGCCTATCTGACGGTGACAGAATATAAGCCGGATGCCAGAGAGACCATTGCTGTTAACGGGACCGAGAATCAGGCGGCCGAGAAGACAGACAAAAGCGCGGAGAATCAGAAGGGGACGAAAGAGGAGCTCAAGGCCGGGGACTTGCTGTCGGTGCTCAGCTGGAATGTGGGGTACGGAGCTCTGGGGGATAACGCGGACTTCTTCATGGACGGGGGCAAGGGAGTCAAGACTGCCAGCCAGGACCGGGTGAAGGAGAATCTCAATGAAATTGTCACTGAGGTAAAGAAGATAAATCCTGATTTTGCCCTGTTTCAGGAGGTCGATGTCAATTCGCACCGGTCCTATGGAATAGATGAAAGTCAGATCCTGGGTCAGGCCATGCCCCGGGGACAGATGACATTCGCATATAATTTCAAAGTGGCATTCATCCCCTATCCCCTGCCCCCGATCGGGAAGGTGAATTCAGGGCTTGTGACGCTGAGCAGATATCAGATCCGGGATGCCAGCCGGACCTCTCTGCCAAATCCCTTTTCCTGGCCCAATCGCCTGGGAAACTTAAAGCGCTGTCTGGCGGTTCACCGCATTCCGGTATCCAATGGCAAAGAACTGGTTCTGGTCAACCTGCATCTGGAGGCTTACGATGACGGGGAGGGGAAGCTGGCCCAGACAAAGGTGCTCAGAGAGCTGCTGGAAAAGGAGACCGAAGCCGGGAATTATGTGATTGCAGGAGGAGATTTCAATCAGATTTTCTCAAATGTGGATTCCTCCGCTTTCCCGCTCCATGAGGGAAGATGGGAGCCGGGAGTCATTAATTCCGCAGATTTCGGGGAAGGAATGCAGCTTTTAATGGATTCCGGGACGGCATCCTGTCGCAGTCTGGATCAGCCACTGGCCGGGGCGGATCAAAAGGACTTTCAGTTTTACATTATTGACGGCTTTATCTGTTCTGAGAATGTGACAGTAGAGAGTACGCAGACCCAGGATCTGAATTTTCATGCCTCAGACCACAATCCGGTTGTCCTTAAGGCCCGGTTGAGAGAATAAAAGGAATGGGAGCGAAGCATAAAAGGAATGGGAGCGAAGCATTTTCGCCCCCATTTTTGTGCGCGTTTGATCTATAATAAAAGGCACGTTACAGGAGATCTGTCTGAGAAATGAGGAAGATATGGCAAAGCAGAATCTGGATTGGAGTAATCTCGGTTTCACATATATGAAGACCGATAAGAGATATGTCGCTAATTACACTAGGGAGACCGGTCAGTGGGACGAGGGCGCTCTTGTGGACGATGCCAATATCGTCATGAGTGAGGACGCGGGCGTTCTGCAGTACGCGCAGACAGTCTTTGAAGGACTCAAGGCTTATGAGACCAAAGACGGCCGCGTCGTCTGCTTCCGCCCGAACTTAAATGCCAGACGCCTGCACGATTCCGCGGTTCGCCTGGAAATGCCCCCTCTCTCAGAAGACCAGTTCTTAGATTCCATCCGCCAGGTTGTCGCGGCCAATGAGTCCTGGGTTCCCCCCTACGGATCAGGGGCAACGCTCTATGTCCGCCCCTATATGTTCGGTATCAGTCCGGTCATTGGTGTCAAGCCCGCAGATGACTATCAGTATCGTGTCTTTACGACTCCGGTCGGCCCCTATTTCAAGGGCGGCGCCAAACCGATCTATGTCAGGATCACCGACTATGATCGCGCGGCTCCCCATGGGACCGGGAATATCAAGGCAGGTCTCAACTACGCGATGTCGCTCAAGGCAATTATGGAAGCACACAGGGAGGGATTCGCGGAGAATATCTACCTGGATCCCGCGACGCGCACATACCTGGAGGAGACAGGCGGCGCCAATATCCTTCTGATCGATCAGGACGATCATCTGATCGTTCCAAAGTCAGATTCTATTCTCCCCTCCGTCACCAGAAGAAGCCTGGTGTATGTTGCCGAGCACTATCTCGGGATGAAGGTCGATGAGAGACCGGTGACGATTCAGGAAGTGAGAGAGGGCTCGTTCAAGGAGTGCGGACTTTGCGGAACGGCAGCCGTCATCAGCCCCATCGGCAAGATTCATGACCACGGCAAGGATATCTGCTTTGCCTCTGGCATGGAGGAGATGGGCCCCTGGATGACCAAACTGCGCCAGACCTTGCTCGGAATCCAGGAGGGAATCATTGAGGCGCCGGAGGGCTGGATTTTTGAAGTCTGCTGACAGCAGCATTTGCGGATTCCCTCTCTGGCACCCTGATGCGGGCCGGATTTATCTGAGCGCGTAAGAACAAGAAAATAAAAAGCTTTTCAAAGAGGCCGTGATGAAATGAGAATTCATTTCATCACGGTCTCTTTATTCATGAAACAGCTTGTCGTTTGGAGTCTGTGGATTGTAGATGGTCTAGTCAGTGGCATGTGGATAATTTAGTCAGTGGCGGGTCTTGACAAATAAACTATTTGTATTATCATATATGATACAAATAGAAATTAGAGAAAGGAGGGATAGCAATGATTCTTCGCATTGAAGAGGGGATTGACATTCCCATCTATCAGCAGATCAGAAATCAGATTGTCTATGGGATTTCCAGCGGAGCGCTGGCGGCTGGAGAACAGCTGCCCACGGTGCGGGCTCTGGCGGCGGAGATCGGCGTCAATGTCATGACGGTCAGTAAGGCCTATCAGACCCTAAAGGCGGAGGGCTATATTGTGACCGAACGAAAGAGAGGGGCCCGGGTCCGAGAGAAGATGACTGAGAGTAAAAGGCTGTCCCTGGTCAACCGGAGGGAATTGGAACGGATCATTTCAGAGGCCAGGCTGTCTGGTATGAAGAGGGCGGATTTTATTCAGGTTGTCGATCAGATTTATGCGGAGGTGGAATCATGAAGCTGTTATGTCTCTGGAATTTAATCTTCCTGTTGCCTTTTATTTCGGTATCTCTGTTGACAAGATGGTTCATGATTTGGGCTGAAGCCGGCAGAGGGAACATGATTTTCGGCGCGAGCATCCCTGTGGAACTGCGCTGGCCAAACCAGGAGTTTCACAGGCAAGTTGAACCGATCATTCGGCGGATACGCAGGAGATGCTGGCAGACCCTGGCGGCGGAGGCAGTCCTGGCTCTTTTGATCTGCCTGCTGCCAAGAATGTTTTTGGCAGAGATCTTTTGGATGCTGCTGATTTTTCTGGATATGTTTTTAAGCTTTTTCCTCTATGGATGCGGGAATCGAACGATTCGAAGAATTAAGGCCCTCTATAAGAAGGAGGAGAATAGGCCTCAGATTGTCTACGCGGATCTGACCAACAGCGGCAGGGTTCACGGCCTTCATCCCCTGCCATTTGCAGGAGTGCTTCTGGTTAACCTGGTCCTGACGGTCTGCCTGGGGAAAAGCCAGCCGGATTTAAAGCCTGCTTTTTGGGCCCTTATGGGATGTCAGTGCCTGATTGCCCTTCTTTCCTTTTTCATGGACCGCCTGCGCAATCGGGTGATCTCAGCTGACAGCGCAGTGAATGCCAATTATAACCGGGCCAGAAAAAAAGTCATGGCAAAGGCCATGCTTGAACTGATGATTCTTTCGACTTGTCTGCCCCTGGCGATTGGCGCGGCTTATACTGTGAATCAGGGAAATTTGCGCCTGGGTGAATTTGCCAGCATTGCGGGGTTCATAGCCTATTTCCTCTTGGTCATTCTGGTCATTGCCCTGCTGGCATATCGGATGTATCAGATTGACAGGAAATATCAGGGGCAGATGTTCCTTGGCGATGATGACGACGCGCATTGGATCTGGGGCATGTTCTACTATAATCCGAAGGACTCCCGCAACATGGTAGAGAAGCGAGTCGGAATCGGCTCGACCATGAATCTGGCCAGGCCTGCGGGGAAGTGGGCCATGGCTTTTTTAGGACTTGTCATTGCCGCTGTGTTTGTATTTCTGGGATTCTTTGCGGTGGAGGAGACCCTGCCCATGAGGGCGCAGGTCCAGGAAGATGAGGTCATTTGCCGGCAATTGATTGTCAATGAGAGGATCAGGAAAACGGATGTGAGAGATACGGAGCTCTTAGAGCAGATGCCGGAGCCCATTGTAAGGACGAACGGATCAGCGACAGTTGAATACCTCAAGGGAACCTTTCGCGTGGGTCAGGAGAAGGGCTGTCAACTCTTTGTGCGAAGGGATGCCAGGGTCATCCTGCGGATCCGCACGGATCAGAAGACCTACTACATTACAGGAGAGAATGACCGATTGACAGAGGAGCTGTACGGACAGCTGCAATGATGATTATAAGAGGAAAGAACATATGCATGCGCAAGTTTCAATGTTATCGATGATTTTTATGGCTGTCTCCGGGACAATCGCTCTTATGCTTCCCCTGGCTTTGATTATTTTCTTCAGGCGCAGAAAAGGGGCGGATTTAATATCTGCCGGAATCGGAGCCGCTGTTATGATTCTCTTCGCCTTTGTGTTGGAGAGTGGCGTTCACAAGCTGGTAGCTCAATCGCCACTGCATGAGCCAATTGGAGAGAATTTCATTGCCTATGGGATATATGGAGGAGTGATGGCAGCCCTCTTTGAGGAGGTCGGCCGCTACCTGGCTATGCGTTTCCTCATGAAGAAACAGTGGAACAATCCGTCAAATGCCCTCATGTATGGGGCTGGGCATGGAGGGATTGAGGCGATCGTATTGCTGACCATCACCACGATCAATAATCTGGCCTACTCTTTCATGATTAACCGGGGGATGATGGAGGGTCTGATCCAGAAACTGCCCCAGACCGCTCAGGTTCGGATGCAGGAGGCAGTGCAAAAATTGATTATGTCGCCGGCGCCGGTTTTTCTGCTGGGAGCTGTGGAGAGGATCAGCGCCATCTCTCTGCAGATCTGCCTGTCCGTCTTCGTCTGGCTGGCTGTGACCAGGAGAGAAAAGAAATATTTTATATTGGCCTTTGGCCTGCATTTTCTCTTTGATACCCTGGCCGTACTTGTCAATCATTGGATGGGGACAGTTGTAACAGAAATCATCCTTCTGCTGGCGGTGATAACAGTGGTTCTTCTGACGGTCAGACTTTGGAAGAGAGTCAAGAGGAGGATGTCTGTTTTGTAGTTGGTACGCACAGACAGGGCATGCAGGTTTTGGCCGACATCTCTTGTCCTGTAACACCATCATTAGGGTTATAGGGTAAAAGAGGGCAAAAAGATAAGGTAGCTGAGGGGGATCAGCTACCTTAAAAAGGGGGGTATAATAATATAAAAGGGGAAGTGACTTAAGAAATACGATTAGGGGGTGTATTTCTTAGGTCACGTATAATATAGCAGGGCTAAGAAAATGCAACAAGGGAGAATATAGACAAAAATATCGGGGGAGAAACGTTATGTCCTTGTCGGTATTGCTGTCAAAAAAAGCTCTCTTGGGCAAACTCACAAGAAACAGATATATTGTATGCAATCTATAGGTTAATTATCACATAGCCACTGGGCAATTAGCACATAGACGCATTTATCGTCTATACTGGATAAAAGAGGATGGCTGACAGGGGAGACGCAATGAGCGGGCAGAATATCAATGAGATCTTAAGTGATATCCGAGAGGAGAGAAAGATTCGGCAAAATCTGTCTCTGCTTCGGGAGATCCTGCGGGAGAAGTCCAAGTCAGGAACAAAGGAGAAAGGCGCAGGGTCACAGGCATATAAGAATCAGATTCGCGAGGAATGGAAGGAGAGGGACTGGCTCTCCTTTTTCGAAAACGAGGATGCCAAGGTCCGCAAGAATGCGGCGAATCTGGCGGGAGATCTTCTCCTACCGGAAGCTGATGAGGACTGGTCCGGCCGGATTGGCGGGATCCTGTGGAGGGCATATCTGAAGGAGAAAACCCTCTTTGTCCGCAGCATTTATCTCAAGGCGCTTGCCCTGACGGATTGTTCCCCCTATATGGGTGAGATGGAAAAGCGTCTGGATCAGCTGCGGGAGAAACAGTGGTCCCCGGAGGAACTGGCTCATATCCGGGCGGAGCGGCAGGCACTGGAGGCGATCTTGCACAGGAAGGATATTAGAGAATCCTCTCTTCATTGGAGGGGGATTGCAAGTGAGAGGGAGATCCTTCTGGAATGCCAGCCCTATATTTCTGATCTCCTGAAAAAGAGAGTGGATGGAATTCTGAAGGATCCGAGGGCTTCAAGGATTGTTCCGAGAGGGCTGCGGGTCAGGGTGGCAGAGAACAACTATGAGCAGGTGCTGGCCTGTCGGACATATCGGGATTTTCTCTTCTATCTCCCTCTGCGAAAGGGGGCTGTTATCGACAGAAAAGGGGCTGCGGAGGCTATCTGCAGGTCTAAGCTTCTGCCGATTCTGGATGAGATCTATGCCCGGAATGAGAGGGATAAGAGACAGGAGAAGGTGGGGACAGGAAAAGCTTCTTATCGCTTTCGCGTTTCATGGATGAAGCCGGTGAGAAAGGAAAAGAAAAGAGCTGAGGAGGAGCAGGAGGGGTCTGACGCAAGCTGGATCCGCCTTCTGGCAGCGCAGATTGAGGAGAAGTCAAATCATCGTCTGATCAATGTCCCGGGAAACTATCAGCTGGAGATTCTTCTGGCGGCAAAGCGAGACGGAACATATCGGGTCTATCTGAAGCCCTCCCTCTACCAGGATCAGCGCTTTGCCTATCGGCTGCATGCAGAGCCAACATCCATGGCCCCTTATAAGGCGGCCCAGATGACAGAACTGCTTGCGCCTTATTTGCGCAAAGACCGCCAGGTCATTGATCCTCTGGCAGGGGTGGGAAGCCTCTTGATCGAGCGGGCCTATACGCTTGGGATTTTGCCTTTGGGGAGACAGGAGGCGGATTTTTATGCTCTGGACACCTATGGGAAGGCAGTTGCGGAGGGCAGAGAAAACGCGGCCGCGGCCGGTCTGCGCGTTCAGTATATCAACCGCAGCTTTTTTGATTTCAGACACGATTATTCATTTGATGAGATTCTGACAGAAGCGCCGCAGATGGAGGCTGGACAAAGGAAAGAGCGGGAGCGTTTCTATCGGGCCTTTTTTGATCAGGCTGTTGGGATTTTGGCCGGGGATGGACGGATCATGCTGCTGACCGATCAGGGAGATCTGGTGAGAAAGCAGATTCGTCTGCATGACCGGCTTCGCCTGGAACGGGAGATCGACATGGGAGAGAGACGGAGGATCTATGTGATTTTAAGGCGCTGAAAAGCGGCCGTCTCTTTTTGGATCTATTTGCAGGTCAAGCCCGGTATGGTTATGGGCTATGTCATACTTAATATTTATCTGTTGATCCCCATTACGACATTTGTCGTTTCTATTAAGAAAAAGATGATTGCCTTGACCTGGTTCAGGACATAGGATTGCGGATCACGGAAAGATTTTCCGGCACAGGTATGAGAGGGGCAGTGAAGAAATGAAAACGCATTTCTTCACTGCCCCTCAAATTGTGCGCCTTAAATTTCTCGCTTCAAATTTCGCGGGAAAGAGCATCCGTCTGTGAATCAGAGATCAGAAGAGAGTATAGGTCGCTACCGTCTCATACTCCTCGGGCGCGCCCAATTCCGCCGCCGTCTTATCCGCCCCAAAGGACCAGTTTTTGGAGAGGGCATTGTACTGCTTGTAGACGATGCGGAAGTTGAGCATGGCGGCGCCCAGATCCAGTCTCTGGTCTTCATCAGACTGGATATCATCGGATTTGGCGATCAGATAGAGATATTTGCCGGTGTCGATGAAGCGATAGGCCTGACGGTTGAGAAGAGATGGAGCAAGGCTTGCCGCGTAGAGTCCCTTGCCCAGGTCCGGATCAACCTCGTCAGAAGTCCAGTCTTTTACCATCTGACCCCATTTGTCCTTGTAGGCGATCTCCTGCAGAGAGATCTTGGGTGCGATATGCCCCTTGCGGGAGGATACTTTGACATCAGACATGGTCTTGATATCCAGGCGGGGACCTTCCTCCTCCTTGAATCCGTAGCCGCAGGCGATAATGGCGGCGGGAATGAGATCAGAGGTCCAGCGGAGGGCGGCCCTGGCAGCCTTGACATCTTCGATGGTCAGCCAGCAGGAGGAGAGACCAAGGTCAGTCATCTTGAGAATCAGATTCTCTCCCAGGAAGCCGGCGTTCATGTACATGTGCTCGTGTTCAGCGGATGCAATGACAAAATAGAGGGGTGCGTGAAAGGCATTGCCCTGGTAGCCGACAACTCCCTCCAGCCGATCCGCCATGCCCTTGCAGGCCGTGAGGCTGACTTCAAGCTCGGGGATCAGCTTTTCACTGTCAGTAAAATAGGCAGTGATTTCGTCGATCAGAGCGTCCGAAACAGCCTTATCGTGGTATTTGCGGATGGATTCGCGCCTTTCAATGAGCTCTTCGTAATTCATAGGTAACCTCCCATCAATCGAAACGTATTCCTGAAAATATTATACACAATGAAAGATGGATCCGCACTTTTCGCTTGAAAAAACGCGCTTTCCGGAAGGGAAAGGAAGGAAAAAGCCAGTACCCCTGTAAAAAAGTTCCTATGTCATACAAAGAAAAAACCATACGCAACGCAATAAGAAAACTTACTTCGACAAAGAAAAAAGCCCCAGGCTCAAACCTGGGACTCTGATGAAATGCGGAAGATGGGACTTGAACCCACACGACATTGCTGCCACAAGATCCTTAGTCTTGCTCGTCTGCCAGTTCCGACACTTCCGCATATCATCTGACAAGCAGATGACGAAGTGCAGGAGATGGGACTTGAACCCACACGACATTGCTGCCACAGGCACCTGAAGCCTGCGCGTCTGCCAATTCCGCCACTCCTGCGCAACATAGATGATACTACAGGATATCCGAAGCCTTGTCAACAGAAAAAATATTTTGCGGGCAAAGGGAAGGACTCGGGACGGGGGACTCAGCCTGTCGAAGGCCTTGCCCTTGTCTGAAGCCAGTAAGCGCCCATGGATTGACCGGGCTCTTCTGATACGTCCCTGCCCAGGTAAGAGGCCAGAAGAGGCGAGGGATGCCAGCTCCTGGCGGCCTCTTCCGTCGGGTATTCGATTTCCGCATACCAGAATTCCGTGTCCGATCCGCAGTCGACATGGTTGACCTCCAGTTTCAGACCGTCAGACAGGGCATATGTGCGCCGGGTTTTAGGGATGAGGGGGAGGGCGATCATTTCTTCCAGTTCCTGAAATTGATCCGGACTGATTTCAATCTCTATTTCCCGTCGCACGATTCCCGATCCGCTCTTGAAGCAGAGAATATCGTGCGTCTCTCCATCGGACATCTTTTCCTCGCGAATGCGGACGGTGGGGCGGACGGACAGATATCCCTGGCGCATGGTCTGCTCATAGAGGAGAGAAAGTCCCCGGGGCCAGTCGGTCACGATCCATTTGCGCTCAATTTCCATTTTGTTTCCTCGTATGTAATCACCTTAAGATTTCTGATTGTTAGGGTCAGGAATCGTTTCTCGCTGTGAGATGGCATGTTTATAGGCGTGTTATTTTCTTCTTGGCTGTTTGCGCTTTTCTCAGTTGACGCAAGAATTTTATCACAAATCATACTGTGACAAAGGGCTCCTTATGATAAAATTGTGCTCAATATGCAGAGGATGCATGGTCTGATGCAGGCTTGCCTTTGACGAGCCTCTTGTTGACATTTGTGGAAAGACGGTTAAGAGATGAAGATTGTATGCCTGGATTTGGAGGGAGTTTTAGTCCCGGAGATTTGGATTGAGTTTGCGGAGCAGACCGGAATCAAGGAGCTTGCGCGGACGACCCGCGATGAGCCGGATTATGACAAGCTGATGAAGTTTCGCATCCGAATTCTGCGAGAATATGGCCTTGGGCTGAAAGAGATTCAGGAGACCATCGCCAGGATCGAGCCTCTGCCGGGAGCCAGAGAATTTTTGGATCGACTGAGGGCAGAGACGCAGCTTGTGATTGTGAGCGACACCTTCGAGCAGTTCGCCATGCCCCTGATGAAGAAGCTTGCCTATCCCAGTATTTTCTGCAATCGCCTGACTGTAGATGAGAAAGGACAGATCAGAGGCTATGAGATGCGCTGCAAGCCCTCCAAGCTGATTACCGTCCGCAAATTGCAGGAGATGGGCTTTGATACCATCGCGGCCGGCGACAGTTTCAATGATCTGGATATGATTGAGGCCTCTTTCCTGGGAATTCTCTTTCGAACGACCGACCAGATAAAAAGGGACTATCCCCAGTATCCGGCAATTGAGACCTATGAGGAATTCTATCAGATCATTCACGCGGCCCTGTAGGAGAAAGAGCTCCCGATCTCCGCAGTCATCGTCGACAGAACTCAGGTCGCCTCCGTAAAAAGGGATCGGATCTGTTCGACGGGCATGTCCCTGCCGGTCCAGAGCTTGAAGGAGGCCGCGCCCTGAAAGAGAAGCATGTAGAGTCCGTTGGCATGTGCCAGACCTCTCCCCCTGGCCCGGGCCAGGAGGGGGGTGGTCAGGGGATGGTAAATGATATCGGAGACGAAGAGTCCCGGGTGCATGAGGTCCGCGTCGACCAGGCTGCGCGGATCCTCCGCCATGCCAACGCTGGTCGCATTGGTCAGAAGCTGGCTGTCGGCAATGGATCGGGCCAGAGCATTTGAATCGGCTATATCCAGAAGCCGAATGGGAGTCCCCGTCTCTCTCTCGACTTGCGTCAGGAAGCTGCGGCTTGTCTCAAAGGTCTGGTTACGGCGCTTAAAGACCCGAATCTCTTGGATGCCGTCTAAGGCTGCCTGGACCAGAATCGAGCGGGCGGCTCCGCCGGCCCCGAGGAGTGTCATGGTCTTGCCGGTGATGTCAAAGCCGACATCGCGCAGGGAGTCAAGGTATCCGATCCCGTCTGTGCTGTGACCGATGAGCCGTCCCCCGTCATTGACAATGGTATTGACGGAATGACAGAGGCGGGAGGCCAAAGAGAGTTCATCCAGACAGGGAATGACCGCTGTCTTTAAAGGCATGGTCAGGTTGGCACCCAGGAAATTCATCTCTTTTAAGGCATCGAGGAGGAGGGGAAGATGATCGGCGTCTGTGTCGAAAGCCAGATAGGCCAGGTCTTCATGGCAGATTTGGGCGGCGAGATTGTGCATGGCCGGACTCATGGAGTGAGCTACCGGGTGGCCCAGGAGGCAGGCCAGACGGGTCCGGCCGGAGATCGACGGAACAATATTTTTATGCATGTGAAAATTTGTATTCATGATAGGCATTTTACAACGCCTTGTATGGATTGAGCAATTCGTATCTGATCCGGATGAAGCAATTCAATTCGCACGCGATTTCGATCGAATCATGCATATGGGTGATTTATATGAATTTGCAGGGGCGATTCATATAAAGATGTATGGGAATTGCAGAGAGAAGAAGCTTGTTTTATGATGGATCTAACCGCAAAGCGTCTGTTTGAGAAGGTGTCTTCAACGGATGATGAGGGCGCGACGGGGGAAAATCTGGAAGAGCTGACAGGTTAGAGTAGGGGGGAGAAGAATATGAGTAGAGAGCTTGTGATCAAAGATATCGCCTTGGGAAAAGGAGTTCCGGTGATCTGTGTTTCCGTGACAGAGTCTGCCCCGGAGGCGATTCTTGCAGAAGCGAGGCGTCTGGTTTCGGCGGGCGTTCAGATGATCGAGTGGCGTCTGGACTACCTTGAGGATCCGGCCAATACCAATGTGATCCGCCAGCTGCTTATGGATTTAAAACCTATTTGTGAGAATTGCATTCTCCTTGCAACCCTGCGCACCAGCAGCCAGGGGGGGAGAGCCAGACTGGACGAGAAGGCATTTGCCAAGAGTCTGATGGCGATCGCGACCTCCCATGTGGCAGACCTGATCGATGTGGAGTACTTCTTTAAGAAAGAGGGAGAAAAGGACCTGATCTCCTCGCTGCAGAGGGAAGGCGCCAGAGTGATTGCAAGTCAGCATGATTTTCACAAAACTCCCTCCGCCATGGATCTGATTTCAACATTGCTGACCATGGAGGAGAGCGGGGCAGACCTGGTCAAGATCGCTGTCATGCCTCACAGCAGCGGGGATGTCCTCCATCTTCTGGACGCTTCGTCTACCTTCTCTGAAAATACGCAGACGCCTTTGATTTCCATGGCCATGGGACGGCTGGGGGCGATTTCACGCGTCGGAGGCGAACTCTTTGGCTCTTGCGTCACCTTCGCCTCGATGGGCGCCTCATCGGCGCCGGGGCAGTTTCCGATTGAGGATGTGAGGACGGTCATGGAGATTTTGCACCGCTATTCCGCGCCGGAGGACCAGAATGATTAAGAATCTCTATCTGGTCGGTTTCATGGGAGTTGGGAAATCGACGATTGCACGCGCCCTGCGCAGGCGGATCGGCTGGGAGCTTGTGGATATAGATTCTATGATTGTGCGAGAGCAGGGAATGCCCGTCGCGCAGATTTTTGCCGAGAGGGGCGAGGAGGAATTTCGACGGATTGAGTCCGAGACCCTGGCGAGAATATCAGAGGGCAAACATCAGATTATCTCCTGCGGTGGAGGTGTTCCCATGCGTCAGGAGAATATCCGCATTATGAAGGAGAACGGAATCTGCATCCTCCTGACCGCCTCGCCCTATGTCATCTTAAGGAGGGTGGAGAAGGATACCTCCCGACCGCTCCTGCAGGGGAAGAAGACGATCAAGGGCATTTCCGGACTGATGAGAGAGCGAATGCCCTATTATGAGAAGGCCTGTGACGAGAGGGTTTCCGTCAATCGGCGGACCGTTCGCATGGTGGTGGATGAAATTGTCCGCCGTATGACAAAGCGGGGCTATGTCCAAGAGCAAAATCGTGAACAAAGCAGAGAAAAAAATGAGATCAGGGAGCCCGGGGGAGGAAGGCGAAAAGACAGGATCCGAGGAGCCGGAGCGCAAGATCTAAAACAGGGCCAGGGATGGGGATCCGGTGAAAGCAGAGCAACCGGGGATAGAACACAAAAGCGACCCAAGACCGACCAAAGACTCAGAGCGGAGCGCAAAAGTAAGAACGGAGAGCGCAAGGGGGATAGAAAAAATGGCTTCAAGTAAAGAATATTTAGATTTTATTTTAGAACAACTATCCGATTTGGAAGAAATAACATATAGATCAATGATGGGCGAATATATTATTTATTATCGCGGAAAAATTGTTGGTGAAATTTATGATGATAGGCTTTTAGTGAAGCCTGTTAAACCTGCAATAGCATATATGCCAACGATGTGTGGATTGGGCAGAATGCAGTGATTCTTCCCGGAGTAAACATCGAGGACGGTGCAATCATTGGAGCTAACAGTGTTGTGGGCACCAAAGTTGCTCCCTATACTATAGTGGCGGGAAATCCAGCAAAGGTCATAAGAAAACAATTTGATGAAGAATTGATCGATCTGATGCTCCGCTTCAAATGGTGGGATAAGAGTATCGGAGAAATCAATAGCCTTATTCCAATCTTAACGTGCAGTGATTTGGAAAAGGTTAGAGAAGAATTGAAGGCAAAACTATGATCATACTGATAACAGGTGCATCACACACCGGAAAAACGCTTCTGGCACAGAAGATGCTCGAAAAATACCATTATCCGTATCTGTCAATTGATCATCTAAAAATGGGACTGATCCGCAGCGGGAATACCAATCTCACGCCGGAGGACGATGATGATCTTACAACTTATCTTTGGCCGATTGTCCGGGAAATGATAAAGACCGCAATCGAGAATAAACAAAACCTGATTGTGGAGGGCTGCTATATTCCATTTGATTGGAGAAAGGATTTTGATGAGACATATTTGCCCTCTATTAAGTTCATCTGCCTTGCGATGACGGACGCATATATTGATGCCCATTTCCACGAGATAAAGAAATATGGGTCTGCAATAGAATCGAGGTTGGATGATACTTACTGTAAAATTGACAGTTTAAAAAAAGATAATCGTATTTACATTGAGGGATATGAACGAAGCGGTGAGCAAGTCACACTCATTAATTCGGATTACGACTCGACAATTCAGACTTTATTTCAAGGTTAAATCCAGTTTCATGAGGAGAGCGCAATGTACGCACAGGCAGCGATAAAACAGAATACCTTACTCCGTAACGGTGCATACGGCATCGTTATGAGGGGTGTGCAAAAAAGCACCTGTGCGGGTGCATCGTTAAGGGGGTAGAAATTTCGCTCCGT
Organism: Shuttleworthella sp. MSX8B; assembly: GCF_000524295.1. Taxonomy (NCBI): domain Bacteria; kingdom Bacillati; phylum Bacillota; class Clostridia; order Lachnospirales; family Lachnospiraceae; genus Shuttleworthella; species Shuttleworthella sp. MSX8B. The sequence goes on along the minus strand of NZ_JAQT01000033.1, from coordinate 2,226 downwards.
TATGTTGTATCAAATTAGACACGGCAACAGATTCGGCTTGCGGGACTTCCGGATTCCTTGTTACCAGCGGGGATTATTTAAGAGAAAAATACAAGAAGGATGTCCTTCTTGATAAGCAGAACAGAAACCATTTCATGAATGACATGTTCCATCGATATGGCATGGACAGACAAACTTATTGCCTCCTTTCGGCGATTAGAGTTGTGGTGACTTAATCATACCGATGGCAAGAAGCTATGTCTATTTAATTGAATTTGTGAAACTTTTTGCGTTATCTCCATAAGGTGGACAGATTCTATGATCAATGTGATTAGCCATCAACACGTTTTGTTCTATAACCCTATTTATACAGCATCATTACTTGTTCAACTTGATTTTACAATCGGCGAAAAATAAAAGCTTTATAGGATGGTCACTTGAAAAAGTGATTAGGTGACGATGAATATATTGATATAATGGAACCAGATAAATTTGAATTTCTAAGGGGGTTACCATGGAAAACTTTTGGGAAACGAGCAAATATTATACCGAAAACTATGTGGAAGAATCACTTACGGATGAAATGATTACATTCAGTGAAAAGGAGCTGGGATATAAGCTTCCCCTCAATTGTAAACTGAGATTCCATACCCAGGATCTCAGGCAGAGTTAATCATCAATAGTTACATATCAGGGAAGAAGGGTATGGATTCTTCCTTACAAAGATGAGATGGGCTGGAAAGCCTGTCTCATTTTTTGCTATCTTTAAGACCTCTGGCGGTCGTTAGAAAGGAACCGCTATGTCTAAATTTTTAACCTATGAGGACCGTCTGGAGATTGCCAGCGGTCTCAAAGAGCATCAGTCGTTCGGTGCAATCGGCAGAAATCTCGGGAAAGACCGGACAACGATTGCCAAGGAAGTAAAACGATACTCCTTTGATAAAAAGAGTGGGCGCCCAGGCTATCCCTTTAACCCATGCAAGCTTAGGAAAGGCTGTAAACGTAAGTGCATCTGCGAAAACAGATGCACTCATACCTCGCTTTATAAGTGCAGCCTGTGCGCAGAATGCTACCGACACTGTAAGGACTTTGCTGAGGATGTCTGTACCGTCAAGAATAAACCTCCTTACGTCTGTAACGGATGTGGAGAGATGAGCAACTGCACCCTCCTGAAAAAGCTCTATGATCCCGCAGATGCCCATATCCGGGCGGAGAAGTCCATCTCAGAAGCCCGTACTGGAATCCTGACGGATGAAGCCACGATTGCAAGGATCAATGCCATCATCACCCCTCTGGTAAAGAATGGTCAGTCTCTCCATCAGATCTATCTTGATCATGTAGATGAGCTCATGTGCAGCGAGAAGACCCTTTACAACTATGTAGACGCCCAGCTCTTTGACGTCAGGAACATCGACCTTCCAAGGAAGGTGAAATATCGTCCGCGGTATAAGAAGCCGGAGTTCAAAGTAGACAGAGGCTGCCGCATAGGGCGGAGCTATCAGGATTTTCTGAAGTTCATGGAGACAGAACCTGAGACCCATATCGTCCAGATGGACAGCGTTATCGGCAAAGTCGGAGGCAAATGCCTTCTTACAATCCACTTCGTGGATACCAGTCTGATGTTGGCTTTCCTTCGCGATGCGAATACCTCGCGATCAGTTATCGATATATTCAACCGTCTGGATTACGCCCTGGGCACCGTTCTCTTTGAAAAGCTCTTTCCTGTGATTCTTACCGACAATGGCAGCGAGTTTTCAAATCCCAAAGAGATAGAGTACCGGGAGAACTTTGGTGAATCCCATTCCCTCATGAGGACCAGGGTCTATTACTGCGATCCAAGCAGTCCGTATCAGAAGGGCTCCTGCGAGGTCAATCATGAGCTGATCCGGAGGATACTGCCCAAGGGTTCCAGCTTTGATGACCTGACTCAGGAAGATGTGACCCGGATGATGGACCACATCAACTCGTACAAAAGAAAGAAGCTGAATGACCGCACACCATACGACTCATTCAGCTTCCTGTATGGAGAAGAAGTGCTTAAAAAACTGGGATGTTCAAAGGTTGCCGCCGAGAACATCATCCTGAAGCCAAAACTTCTCAAGAAGTAACCATTATTCAGACACGGCCGCCAGAGAAAAACACAACTGAGCACCTGAAGTAAGGGATGGAATCTCCGTATACAAAAAGTTTCGAGCGTGATTCGATCTCTGTTTGCTATGCAGAAATTTGGTCTGGAGTCATTATAGC